>CAZIJP010000015.1:0-29174 GCA_964539615.1 uncultured bacterium | reverse complement strand
ACCCTCAAAGCATCGTTCCCTGTTGATTTTGAGGAAAAAGAATACAACGGCACCAAATATAAAACGATCGTTCTTACCGGGCTGTTGGGTTTTATCGCGCGCGGTGTGGCAGGCGATGAGCTTGAAAGTATGAAGAAGCCGTTCTACTATATTGATAAAAATGTATTTTTTCTGTTCGATTCATTGCAAGGTTTGAAAAATTATACTGACCGTGATATGAAATTCAATTTACGTAATGATAAAGATCATTCCAAGCTTGCCGATCTTCTGCCGAATGACCGTCACATAACTGTTTACTATTCAGAACGATTGCTGGCCGATCAGATCAAGAAACCCGAAGTTTCCGAAAATATCGGCGATATTCTCGGAGCGTTCAGTTTTACCGAAAAAGCGCTTGAAGGCACCGTTGTTATTCATATAAAAGAACAATAATCAGGAGGAATGGCATGAATATTCTTGTATTGAATTCGGGGAGTTCGTCGATCAAATTTCAGTTGTTCGACATGAAATCGGAAGAAGTGGTCATGAAAGGCTTGATCGAACGTGTCGGTCTGCCCGATTCTATCATTTCGTATAGCGTGCGTGGCGGAGATAAGAAAAAAGAGATCATGACGATCCATAATCACAAAGACGGATTGAAAAAAGTTCTCGACATCCTTATCGATCCGAAAGAGAACATCATTAAATCATACAAAGAGATCAACGCTGCCGGTCATCGTTACGTTCACGGCGGTGAAAAATATAAAACATCGACCTTGATAACAAAGACCGTTGTCGATGAACTTGAGGCCTTGAATCATCTTGCGCCTCTTCATAACCCGCCGAATCTGACCGGTGTGCTAGCTATGATGGAGCTTATGCCGGATGTGCCGAACGTAGCGGTATTCGATACGTCATTCCACTCGAAAATGCCTGAAAAAGCGTATATGTATGCGCTTCCTTATGAAATGTATGAAAAGAACGGTATTCGCCGTTATGGTTTTCACGGCACATCTCATCAGTTCGTTGCTATGGAAGCTGCAAAAATGCTTAATAAACCGTTTGAAAAATGTAAGATCGTGACCTGTCATATGGGGAACGGCACATCATACAGCGCCGTCATGAACGGACATTCGGTTGACACATCACTCGGTTATTCCACAATGTGCGGTATCCCGATGGGTACTCGCGCGGGCGATGTGGATGCGGGTATCATTACGCATCTATTAAAAACAGGTGAATACTCTGTTGATCAAATGCACGATATTCTGTATAAAAAGAGCGGCATGCTCGGTATTTCCGGTGTTTCAAGCGATGCACGTGACGTTGAAGATGCGGCTTGGAACAAAGGTAATAAACGCGCACAGCTTGCGCTCGATCTTATTGTCTATGCAGCTAAAAAATATATCGGCGGCTATATGGCGGCCATGAACGGTGCCGATGCGATCGTGTTCACTGCAGGAATCGGTGAGAACGGTTGGGAAACCCGTGAAGCGATATGCGCGGACATGGATTTTCTCGGTATATCGATCGACAAAGAAAAGAATAAGTCACGCGGTAAAAAAGTGGATGTGTCCACCGCTGATGCACGGGTAAAAGTGCTTGTAGTGCCCACCAATGAAGAATTGATGATCGCACTTGAGACGAAAGCTATACTCTCGAAATAATGGAGGGGGAATTATGGAAAATAAAAAGATCAGCGAAGCGCGCGAGAAATGGGATGCGGGTGTCAAAAAATCACTCGAGAAATATCCTGAGCAACGCAGTGAATTTGTAACGGCATCATCCGTGCCTGTTGAACGTTTGTATTTGCCGCAGCCTGTTACCGAAGAAGAGTTTTTGGAAAAGACGGGTTTCCCCGGCGAGTATCCGTTCACCCGCCACGTACAATCGACCGGGTATCGCGGTAAATATTGGACAATGCGTCAATATGCGGGATTCGGCACAGCCGAAGAATCCAATGCCCGTTACAAGTACCTTCTTGAGCAAGGTCAGACCGGTTTGTCTGTTGCCTTCGATCTTCCGACGCAGATCGGTTATGATTCTGATGATTCCATCAGCGAAGGCGAAGTAGGAAAGGTCGGCGTTGCGATCGATACGTTAAAAGACATGGAAATTTTGTTTGACGGTATCGCTCTTGATAAAGTATCGACATCAATGACCATCAATGCGCCGGCAGCTGTATTGCTTGCCATGTATATCGTGGTCGGCGAAAAACAGGGCGTGACAAAAGATAAATTGCAAGGCACCATTCAAAACGATATCCTGAAAGAATATATTGCCCGCGGCACCTATATTTTCCCGCCGACACCGTCAATGCGGTTGATCGCCAATATTTTTGAATATTGCTCCAAAGAAGTGCCGAACTGGAATACGATCAGTATATCCGGTTATCATATTCGTGAAGCCGGTTCTACCGCGACGCAGGAAGTAGCATTTACATTGGCAGACGGTATCGAATTCGTTCGTTCTGCCGTCAACAAAGGCCTTGATGTAGACAGTTTTGCAGGCCGTTTGTCGTTCTTCTTCAATGCGCACAACGACCTTCTTGAGGAAGTGGCAAAGTTCCGCGCAGCACGCAGGATTTGGGCTAAGATCATGAAGGAAAAATTCAATGCTAAAAAGGACAACTCAATGAAGCTTCGTTTCCATACACAGACAGCGGGTAGCACGCTAACCGCGCAGCAGGCTGACAACAATATCATCCGTGTGGCCATCCAGACCCTCGCGGCTGTCATGGGCGGTACGCAGAGCCTGCATACCAATTCGCGCGATGAGGCGCTTGCACTGCCGACTGAAGATTCGGTTCGTATCGCATTGCGTACCCAGCAGATCGTTGCTTATGAATCGGGCGTTGCCAATACGATCGATCCGCTTGCAGGCTCCTATTATGTAGAGGCAATGACCGATAAGATCGAAAAGGAAGCATGGGATTATATCAATAAGATCGAAGGTATGGGCGGTATGCTGAAAGCGATCGAAAAAGGTTTTGTTCAGAAAGAGATCCAGGACGCAGCCTACAAATATCAAAAAGATATCGAGAGCAACGATCGTATCATCGTTGGTGTCAATAAGTTCACCATCAAAGAAGGTCCGCCGAAAGGCCTCCTGAAAGTTGATCCGAAACTGCGTGAGGTACAGGTCAAAAAACTTACTGCAGTGAAGACCGGACGCGACAATGCAGCCGTTCAGGCAAAGCTTGAGGCGTTACGTAAAGCTGCAAACACCGACGAGAATCTTATGCCGTATATCATGGATGCCGTTCGTGTCTATGCATCTTTGGGTGAGATATGCAACGTTTTGCGTGCCGAATTCGGCGAATACCACGAGACCGTGGTTCTGTAAGGAGGACATATGGCAGACAAAAAAATTCGTGTTCTTATATCAAAGCCCGGACTTGACGGGCATGACCGTGGCGCAAAATATGTTGCCCGCGCATTGAAAGATGCAGGGTATGAAGTTATTTACACCGGCATACGCCAGACCCCTGAATCGATCGTCAAAACGGCAATTCAGGAAGATGTTGATTTTCTCGGCATGAGCCTGCTTTCGGGCGCGCATAACGAGTTGTTCCCGAAGGTTGTGCAATTGCTTCGCGCAAGCGGTGCAAACGACATCATTGTGTTCGGCGGCGGCGTTATTCCCGAAGATGATATTCCGTTCCTCAAACAGAGCGGGATAGAAGCGGTATTTACGCCCGGCACACCGATCAAAGATGTTGTAGCCTTCATTGAAGCGAACAAAGCGAGACTTACGAAATAATGGATATTGCTGCCGGTGTGCTGGAACATAACGAACGTATGATCGCCCGCGCCATAACCGTTGTGGAGAACAGCGGAAAGGAACGCGAGCAATTGGTTGATACGTTGTATCCGCATACCGGAAAAGCTGTGATATGGGGTATCACCGGTCCTCCGGGCGCCGGGAAAAGCACATTGGTCGACCAGCTTATTGAACGATTACGTGCGCAAGGCAAGACCGTTGCCGTGATCGCCGTGGACCCGAGTTCGCCATTTTCAGGCGGAGCGATTTTGGGTGACAGGTTGCGTATGCAGCGTCATGCGACCGATTCGGGTGTGTTCATTCGTTCGATGGCGTCACGAGGGCATTTGGGTGGTGTTTCCATTGCTACCGGTGATTGTATCAAGGTGCTTGATGCTGCCGGTTTTGATGTTATACTGCTCGAGACCATCGGCGTCGGTCAAACTGAGGTCGAGGTCATGGAGCTTACCGACATGATCGCTTTAGTGCTGGTGCCGGGGATGGGCGATGAGATACAGGCAATGAAAGCGGGAGTAATGGAGATAGGGGATGTGTTTGTGATCAACAAGAAAGACCGTGACGGTGCAGACAAATTGCGTGCCGAGGTTGAGTATTCGCTGAATATCAAATATATGGAACATCCTGAAGAACAAAACCCGATCTGTATGACTTCTGCCAACTCAGGCGAGGGCCTCGATGAATTGTTGATGGCACTTGAAAAGTTTTATACTGATATGCAGGAGCGAAATATTCTTGCCGACCGCAGGAAACGCAGAATAAAAACAGAGCTACATAAAATGTTTTCGCAGGCAGTGCATACGATCATGAACGATCATATAAAATTTTATGAAAAAAGCGATGTTTGGGTCAATGAGATCTATGAAAAGAAAAGAACGCCGTATTCGATGATACATGAGGAATTGCAGAGGTTTATAAAGGAGGGGATGATCTATGATCAAACACATTAATCATATCGGGATCGCTGTCACAAAATTAGATGACCATATCCCATTTTACCGCGATGTCTTGAAACTTGCGTTTCACGGCACCGAAGAAGTGGCTGAGCAGAAAGTACGTGTAGCAATGTTTCAGGCGGGGGATACGAAGATCGAATTGCTTGAACCGCTTTCGGAAGAAAGCCCCATTGCAAAATTTATTGAAAAAAAGGGCGAAGGCATTCATCATATAGCGTATGAAACGGACAATATCGAAAGCGAGATCGCTGATATCAAGAGTAAGGGACTCGAAATGATCGACAATACTCCACGTATGGGCGCTCATGATACGAAGATCGCTTTTGTGCATCCGAAATCATCGGGAAAAGTTTTAACGGAAATCTGCCAGTCAAAATAAGATGGAGGGAATAGTATGAGCGGCGAAAGAAAAATACTCGAACTGAAACAGAAGATCGATGAAGCCCGCATGGGCGGAGGCGAAGACGCAATCCAAAAACAACATGAACGCGGCAAATTAACTGCTCGCGAGCGTATTGCATTGCTCCTTGATGACAGAAGTTTTGAAGAGATCGACATGCTTCGCACGCATCAGTGCGCTGAATTCGGCATGGACAAGAAAAAAGTTTTAGGTGACGGCGTTGTGACCGGTTACGGTACCGTAGATGGACGTTGCGTATTTGTGTATTCTTTCGATTTTACGGTTATCGGCGGATCATTGTCAAAGACGGTCAGCGAAAAGATCGTAAAGATCATGGAAATGGCCGCAAAGGTTGGGGCGCCTGTTATCGGTATCAATGATTCCGGTGGAGCGCGTATCCAAGAAGGCGTAGACTCATTATCGGGTTATGCTTCAATATTTTTGAAAAATGTCATGTATTCTGGTGTTGTACCGCAGATCACCGCTATCGTCGGCCCCGCAGCAGGCGGCGCAGTGTATTCTCCGGCATTGACCGATTATATATTCATGGTAAAAGAAACTGCGCAAATGTTTGTTACCGGCCCGAAAGTAGTAAAGGCAGTTACACAAGAAGACGTAACGGCCGAAGAGCTCGGCGGTGCTACAATGCATGCCACCAAGAGCGGCGTAGTGCATTTTGCATGTGAAGATGAAAAGAAACTGTTTGCCGGTATAAGAAAACTTATTTCCTATTTACCGCAGAACAATATGGAAGAAACACCGATCGTGCCGACCAATGACCCGGCTGATCGTGTGGATGAAGACCTCAACTATTTAGTACCGGACAATCCAAATAAACCGTATGACGTAAAAGAACTCATAGCGAAGATAGTCGACAACGGCGATTTCTTTGAAGTGCAGGAATTGTATGCCCCGAACATTGTGATCGGGTATGCGCGACTTGACGGGAAAAGTATCGGTATTATCGCAAACCAGCCGAAATATCTGGCAGGTGTCCTTGATATCAACGCATCCGTAAAAGCCGCTCGTTTTATCCGTTTCTGCGATTGTTTCAATATTCCAATAATCACCTTTGAAGATGTGCCGGGCTTCATGCCGGGAACCGTGCAGGAGTACGGCGGAATCATTCGTAACGGCGCTAAAATGCTCTATGCATATGCAGAAGCCACCGTTCCGAAAATTACTGTGATCACCCGTAAAGCATACGGTGGCGCATATTGTGTTATGAACTCAAAGGAATTGCGCGGCGATATCGTTATGGCATGGCCGTCAGCTGAAATAGCTGTTATGGGTCCGAACGGTGCCAGCGAGATCATTTTTGCACGCGAGATCAAAGAAGCTTCAGATCCGGCTGCAAAATTGCAGGAAAAGATCGAAGAATATCGTGAGAAATTTGCCAATCCGTATGTTGCCGCATCGAAAGGCTATGTAGATGAGGTCATCGAACCGAAAGTGACCCGTTACAAATTGATAAAAGCATTGAAGATGCTTGAAAACAAACGCGACGATAATCCTGCTAAAAAGCACGGAAATATCCCGTTGTGATCGGGGAGGCGTTATGCAGACAAAAGATATAACCTCTCTTGAAAAAAATGAGCAGACCACTACAACTCAGACGACAACACCTGCCAAAGAAGGCACAGAGACAACTGCGGTCGTAGAGGTCAAAAAAACCAAAGTGACCGGTTGGAAGAATGTTGAGGACAATCAAGGACTTACACTGACAGGTTTGGGCATGGGCACGGTATTCATAGGGCTAATTTTGATCGCACTGGTCATACGTCTTTTCAGCATTATTTTCACACGTGAGAAGAAGACGACAGATACCACCGCATCGAATCAAGCTGTTGTTGCCGTGAAAAATGAACCGGTTAAGACCATTGTTGCTGAAGATGTTGATGACGACGTGGTAGTGGCAATAGCAACGACAATAGAACTCTATCGCCGTCTGCATATAGAAGATCTGAACACAAAGATTACATTTCGTCATGGCAAAGATATCGGCACAGCCTGGAAAATGGGCAATAAATTCGGCTATAGAGAATAACCGAGGAGTGAAATATGAAAGAAATAGTTTTAGATATCAATGGTAAAGAATATAAGATCAAAGTGAATGAATTTGGAGCATACAAAGCGGTTTTGACAGTTAATGAGAAAAAATATTCAGTCGGTTTAAAAGACCTGGGCATTGAAAGCGTTCAGCAGATCCGCGAAAAACCGGTGCCTGTTGCCACACGTGTTGAGCCGATTGAGGCTCCGTCTGTTGTAAAACAACAGCCCAAACCTGCAGAACATCTGCACAAACCTGCTGCAATTGCCCAAGGAAAATCGATCCTGTCGCCGCTTCCGGGACTTATCCTTGAAGTGCTTGTTAAACCCGGTGATGCGATCAAACAGGGGCAAGACGTAATCATCATGGAAGCTATGAAGATGGAAAATGAGATACAATCACAGTTCAGCGGTACGGTAAAGGAAGTCAAAGTTAACAAGGGCGATAATGTGTACGAAGGAGATATTCTTGTAGTTCTTGAATAAATAAGGAGCGTATATGCAACGCAAAATGGTTACGATGAAATATATTGTAATGGTTTTGTGTATGGGGCTGTTCATATTCGGGACAGCCTTTGCGCAAAACACAAAAACTACGGACAATGAAAAACAATCCGTGGTTAATAATTCGATGACGACTATAGAGACCCTCGATAAGATAAACGCTTCACTGACAGGGGTTGTGCTCGAAGAAACAACAGGGAACCCGCTCGAAGGTGTTACTGTCCTTATCAATTTTATGTCGCAGAACCCGTATAGTAATAATGTCACTGAAAAAGAAGACAATTATCGGGTATTTACGACAACCGATGTAAATGGACACTATGTGCTGAAAAATATTCCTCCGGGAAAATATAAGGTCAAGTTTACAAAAAATGGTTATAAAGGCGTATTATGGCCTGAAACACGCGGTGAGTTTGTATCTTTTACTGCAGGTCAAACTGTCATGTTACCGGATCCTCAAGTGAAGGAAATGTCATTTTCAATGACTCCGCAAACAATGGTACAAAAAATAGTGAACGGAACCGGTTTTGCCGTAATGTTTGTCGGCGACAACTGGAAATCGTTGATTATGATTGCCATTGCATTTATTTTTATTTTCCTTGCAATAGCTAAAGATTATGAGCCGTTACTTCTTTTGCCGATAGGGTTTGGTATTTTGATCGGCAATTTACCGTATCCTATATCGATGCCTCTCGGGGTTTATGATATCATAAGTTATACCGGATCATCGCAAAACAGTGTCTTTGGATTGTTATATTACGGCGTTACGAACGGCATATTCCCGCCGCTCATATTTTTGGGTATCGGGGCAATGACCGATTTCTCCGCGCTTATTTCAAGCCCGAAGTCAGTACTTCTTGGAGCTGCCGCACAATTGGGTATTTTTGCAACGTTTGTAGGCGCTTTAGCGCTTGGATTCACCAATATGGAAGCCGCATCAATAGGGATCATTGGTGGGGCTGACGGTCCGACATCAATATTTGTTACCTCGATGTTGGCGCCTCATCTGCTCGGTCCCGTGGCAATTGCAGCATACTCATATATGGGACTTGTTCCGGTAATTCAACCTCCGTTTATGAAATTGCTGATCACTAAAAAAGAAGCGATGATCCGGATGGCGCCTTCTCGCAGAGTTTCAAAGGTTGAACGCGTGTTCTTCCCGATAACTGTATTTATTATCTGCGCGCTTGTCGCTCCCGGTTCAATAACATTAGTCGGAATGCTTATGCTTGGCAATCTTATGAAGGAAAGCGGCGTTGTAGATCGGTTGGCTAAAACAGCATCCGGTCCGTTGATGGATATGGCCGTTATCATACTCGGATTTACTGTAGGAGCCAGTACACAAGCAGCTGTTTTTTTAACGAGTAATTCTGTAAAGATATTCGTATTGGGATGTTTGTCATTCTGCGTTGCAACAATAGGCGGATTGCTTTTTGCTAAATTGATGAATGTTTTCTTGAAAATATTTAAACAACCGCTTATTAATCCGCTTATCGGATCAGCCGGAGTTTCTGCCGTGCCTGATTCAGCGCGGGTTTCTCAGATCTATGCACGTAAGTTTGACCCAGGTAACCATATTCTCATGCATGCCATGGGACCGAATGTTGCCGGTGTTATAGGCTCAGCGGTAGCTGCCGGTGTGTTCATTTCTGTAATGTTTTAATAGTAATATTTATTTTCTCCAAAAAGGCGGGGTAATATCCGCCTTTTTTTATGTTTTATTACATTATTAAGCGTTTGATTTTGTTTTTACATTGAAAGACAAGAGAATTAAATGTATAATCACAACTACCCAAGGAGGTTTTATATGCCGGGGTATGAAGCAGTAACGGAAGTAATAAGCAGCGACATTTTAAAAGTATCCCTGTCGGGATTTTTAGATGCACATACTGCTCCTGAATTTGAAAATTTATTAACAGACCTTATCCAGAAAGGTAATTATAAGTTATTGGTCGATATGGATCAGGTTGAATACATTTCGTCAACAGGATTCGGAGTATTCATGGGTCATATTGAAGATGTGCGCGCCAAAGGCGGGGATATTAAATTCATAAGAATACCGGAAAAAATATTTCGCATTTTTTCAATTTTAGGATTTACAGCAATCTATGAGATCATCGAAAATGATGAGGATGCAGTTCAAAAATTCACAGTATGAAACATTTTTTTTTACAACTTCCTGCCGAAACACGTTATTTGGAACTCATACGACGTTTTATTATTGATATTTGCCAGGTTAATAATATTCCTACAAAAGAGACCGACGATATTGAACTTATCGTTGACGAGACCGCTTCAAATGTTGTGAGGCATGCTTATACATTACCCGGAACCGATCCGGAAAAAAGGTTGATCGAGATCAATGTGGAATATTATTCTGAACGGCACGAAATGATATTCAGTATAGCAGATTATGGAAAAGGATTTTCGATAAAGCGGTTTAAAAGTCTGGCTAAGAAATTTGTCGATCGTGACCCCGGCGGATACGGAATGCATATTATAGAAAAATTTTCAGATAAGGTTGAATATTCAATACACCCAAATACAAAGAATGTTGTGACAATACATAAAATAATTAAGGAATGATCAATGATCAACCTTGTGTACTACGGCGTTGCAGCCTTGACCTTTTTTCTCTGTTTTTATATTTATAAGAACAGAAAAACGCAGCTTAATACGATAACCGCAATCATGCTGCTTTCGCTAGGGCTTGCTCCGTTTTCCTGGACTCTCAAGAAACTGAATATACAGTATCTCGATGATATTTGGATACTATATTTCCCATTTTTGCTTTTATTTGCGTTGATATTTCCGTTTGAACATAGTTTCATTAAAGACAAACGCTATGTGAAATACGCAATATTTGTCCCGTATTTTATTTACTTTATGGCAATAATTGCCTTCCTTATGCTTGATATGTTCATATTATCCAAAAACGGGAATTTCACTTCCGGTGTTATCCGGTTCGGAATTATTGCCGTGGCAACCCGCTTGTATACTCTTTTACTGCTTGGTTTGAATTTGGTATACGGTATTGCAGCTTTCGCGATACTGTCACAGAAAAAGAAAACATTGGCAGGCGGTATATTTTACAATCAGATAAATTATCTGCTATTCGGGATCAGAATATTTGTTGCGGTATTTATTTTGGATTTTTTTGGTAATCAGTGCAAATTGCTTCCTTCAATAATTACTGAAGAGGCCACCAATTTTTTATATTTGGTCGCAATTTTAAGCAATATCGTTTTGTTGAGCTTATCGATGGTCAAATATAAATTTCTTAATATTGAAATGAAAGCACGCGGTGTGCTCTATTATTTTATGCTCGGTTTGTTCGTCACCGTCTATTGCGTAGCTTATTCGACGATAGCGCGTTTTCTAATCATCAATGATTATGACAGATGGTTTTTCTTCTTTACTGTAGCCAGTTTTTTGATCTATATCATTTTTCACCGAGGTGTGCAAAAAATGCTCACGTATTTTTTTATTAAAAACACCATTGATTATGAAGAGATTCTGACGACATTTTTCGCAAAGTTACTTCAAGCCGATTCGCTCAATGAAGTGAGGACCTTGGTCGTAAATGAACTACGTCTGATCTTTAATATGCATGATACGGACCTTATCCAAGTAGATTCGATCGATATTTCCTATAAGCAATTAAAAAAATATTTCATATTATCGGAAATGCCTGAAAAAATTCGTTCATCATGCCAATGGGGAGTGTATTTTTTTCCGATCATGTATGAAGAAAGTTTTTTCGGGTTTTTAGTTATCGGCAACAAGCAATCCAAAAAATCTTTGCCTAAAACGCATCTGAATATCATCCGATCCGTTGCGACGCAGATATCATTGACATTACATACATCTGCTGTCACAAAGGAAGCTTATGAAAAACGAATATTGGAAAAAGAACTGAATCTCGCCAGAAAAATTCAATTGTCTCTTTTACCGCCAAAAGATATTGTTGACGATACATTGGATATCGGCTGGCGGTATAATCCTGCGATAAAGGTTGGCGGAGATTATTGCGATATCATTGAAAATAAAATAACGGGCGATCTTGTTTTCGTAGTTGCGGATGTAAGTGGAAAAGGCGTGAACGGCGCTTTGTATATGAGCATGATCCGCACCTTATTACATACAGGAATAGAATACGTCTCGATCGAGGGTGTGCTTTTGAATATGAATGCATATATTCGTCAAAAGATCCCCGAGAAAACATTTGTGACGATGGTCGTTTTTGTCTATAATAAAAAGAACGGGTCATTGAAATATGTGCATCTGGGACATACACAACCGTTGCACTACTGTGCAAAAACAGATACGCTTGAGATATTACCGGCACATGGTATGGCACTCGGACTAGTGCCGAATGACATTTTTCAAACCAAATTTACTGTTGTTGACATAGATCTGCAACAAGGTGACTTCATATTTTCTTATACGGATGGAATAACTGAGGCTCAGAATGCTAATGGCGCATTTTACGGCGATGACCGGTTGTTTGCAATGGTAGAACGCCAACGCAAGGAGACCATCGAAAAGATCATCAACAAAGTAAGCATGGATATTTATGATTTTAGAAACAATTTTACGCAAACGGATGATATTGCTATTTTGGCGTTTTCACCGAAAACAGTCTAATAAAAAGAGAGGAGGATAGTATGCAACCGGAGACAGTTTATGATCAAAGCTTGCTTGCTATTCTTGAGAAAATAACAAACCGGGCGCAATCAAAAGAAAACTGCGTCATATTCATGGATTATTTTTGCAACAAATATGGCTATGCAAACTGCCTATTGACCAATGAAAAGGAAAATATCATTTTATATAAACGCGGTGCTGATGTCTATAAAACCACGATATCAGTAAGAAAAACGTATTTCGACGATGTGTTATTATCTGTAGACGGTGAAATAGGTGAGACAACAGATATTCAACTTGATATGTATCTGCTAAAGATGGTTGTTATCAATGCGATGTTGTACCAAGGTATTTTAAAAGTATCACGTGGGCGAATGCAGAAATCACAGGAAGTAAATACTTTAATGGAGATTTCACGTGAGTTGATTTTCTTATATGAAGAGCGTGATATCCTTAATGCGTTGGTTTTTGCGATCATGGGTCAGGCGATGGTAAGCCGTATAGCCGTTTATTTATTGAGCGGCAATGATGATTTCAGGATGAAACTTGAAAAGGGATTTCATAACTTACCCGAACTGATCACCGGATTAAGCGATATGAGCACCATTTGGAATTTGACGGAAAACATGAAATACCGTGAACGTCCGATCGTGCAGCAGCTTATGAATGACGGAGCGACGGTGCTTATTCCCATGCAGTACCAGAAAAAGATTATAGGTTTTATAGTGCTTACCGATAAAATGGACGGCACGCCGATACTTGAATCGGAATATGACTTTCTATTTTCACTGGTCACCAATGTAGCCGTTTCATTGGAAAGCGCAAAACTGATAAAGGAATCAATAGAAAAACGTCGCATGGAAAACGAATTGAAGGTTGCACGGAGCATTCAGGAAAATATCCTTCCGAAAGATCTACCGTCAAATGAGCTATGGGATATTTTCGGTATGAATATTCCGAGTCGGGAAGTAGGCGGTGACTATTATTATGTAAGCCAGGTCAATAATAAACTATATTGCGCAATTGCGGATGTAACAGGAAAAAGCATTCCGGCTGCGCTTCTTGTGTCTACGCTTCATGCGGGTTTCAAACTGCTTGCCGAGGTCAATATTGATATTGAAACGATCGTAGAGCGTCTGAACAATCTTATTTACGAGAGTACGTCGCCGGAACAGTTCATTACGTTTTTTGTGGCCGTATTTGATATGGACCATCATGACATGAAATATATCAACGCCGGACATAACCCGCCTATCATGATCGATATAGCGGGAAAAGTGAGTGAGCTTGACGCAGGCGGTCTTCTTTTGGGTATAATCCCAAACACACATTATGATATCGGTAGAGTACCGTTTGATAAGATCAACGCAATTCTTATGTTTACAGACGGTTTCTCGGAGGCTACTGATTTTGACGGCAATGAATTTACAGAACAACGGCTCAAACAGTTATTTGCCGATAATAAAACGAAGGATGTCACTTCAATCACGCACTTGATCGTTGATGCCGTAAATACCTTTAAATCGAAGAATGAACTGCAGGATGACATGACAATAGTGACCATAAAAAGAAAGAGTTAATCACAGATTAGGGATTTGAAGCTGTGTGAATGTATATGAGTGACGAGCGGTTTCTTAGGTAATATCCAAAAAATCCAATACGGCGTTAATAAATGTCAACGGATGCGTAGGGCATCCCGGTAAAAAAATATCTACGGGATGATTGTCAAAAAAAGATCTGTTAATAGCCGGCGAACTTATAAAAAGCCCTCCGCTTACAGCGCAGGAGCCCATCGCAATGACGATCTTCGGGTCCGGAATGCACTGATAGGCATCTTCAAGCGCGGCAGCCATGTTTTGGCTTATAGGGCCTGAAATAACGATGCCGTCGGCATGGCGAGGAGAAGCGACTATCTCGATCCCGAAACGTTCCATATCAAAATTGACATTATCCGCGGCATTTAATTCCATTTCACAGGCATTGCAACCGCCTGCAGATACCGATCTGAGTTTGAGCGATCTGCCGAACATTGAAGTAATTTCATTCTTTGCCGTAATTGCCCGCGATCTGAATTGTTCATACGTATCACCGGAAGAAATAAATAATTTATTTCTTTGATCAACACCAAGGTGGTGATCTTGAGAAAATCGAATCGAATTATTTGGGCATTGACGTTCGCATTCACCGCAGAAAACACATTTTCCAAGATCAATTGTGACTTTGGGGATGAAGTTGATTGCGTCGGCAGGGCATATCTCGGCACAAAAAGAACATTTTCCGCATGAGTCGGTTTTTATAACCGGAAATCCTCTGAACGGCGGTTTCACAGTTGCATTACGAACATCGGGCACAAACTGATGCCCCTGATCCAAGCTGACCTTTATGATCTCAAACATGCCGTTCTCCTTTACAGATCATGACCGCAATATGACAGATTGAAGCTTTTATTGCACAACGGGAAATCGGATATTGCGTTATTTCTTACGGCGAGAGCGAGTGCGAACCAGTTGTTGAATGACGGATCTTTGATTTTATAACGGACTATTGTGCCTTCAGTATCGGTAACGGCAGCATGGACGGTCTCACCGCGCCATCCTTCAGTGATACTTAACGATAATTTGTTCGGCATAACAGCGGTTGGTTTTATACAAAGTTCCGTTGCCGGAAGATGTTGCAGTGCATTGCGTATCCACCGGAACGATTCTTTGATCTCCAGATATCTGATATAGGTGCGGGCATACACATCGCCGGATTCAAGATGAACCATATGAATGGGCATCATTGAATACGGTCCGTATGAGTGATCGGTGCGGATATCTGCCGGTAATCCGGATGCACGAGCTGCAGGGCCGACCATGCCTATTGCTGCGGCAACCGATTGTTCGACCGTGCCTGTTTTTTCCAAACGGGACAGGACGCTCGGTGTTGCAAACATCACCTCGGCAGCCTGAGAAACCGCTTTTTCGATAGTATCGATTATATAAACTAATGTTTGGCACTTTTCATCGTCAATATCAAAATGTACGCCGCCGTACTTTATAAGACCGCGTGAAAGGCGACTACCGCACAATAAAAGGGAACTGTTGATGATCAATGTCCGGTTTGCGGAAAAGACCGCCATGCCCATTTGATATGCGATATCATTCGCTATTGCACCAAGATCGCCTATATGTATGGCTGCGCGTTCCATTTCCAGTGCAATGGCGCGGATATGATCGGCACGCTTGGGGATCATTATGCCCATAAGATTTTCAAGGCACTGTGCATGCGCCCATGTGTGAGCCATTACGCTGTCGCCGGCTATGGACTCTGCGGTTGGGATCAGGTTCTTAAAACCAGCATGCTCAAACATACGTTCGATGCCGCGGTGTTGATACCCTAGCTGTATCTCCAGGTGGAGAACGTCTTCACCTTTACACTGAAACCTGAAATGCCCCGGTTCTATAACACCGGCATGTACCGGGCCTACGCCAACCTCATGGATCTCTTCGCCATTGACGGCATAGAACGGATAATCTATCATTTCCGATACTGCTTTGTTTCGATCATATGCGTACCGTACCGGCTTGAGCCACGGATGTCCTTCGGGGAAGATGCCTGTTTCTTCCCATAATTCGCGTTCAAAAAGATGAAATGCGGGGAATGCATTGGACATTGACGGATACGACCTTATGTTGGTGCAATCGGCTACGAAAACAGATAATGATGATTCGCTGTCGTTGGCCATGACAATATAAAGATAGTTCGGATTTTTACTATTATCGGTGAACATCAAAATAGGTCGGTTGCCGTTTGAGGCGCATGAAAGAATATCCGATATTGCATCGGTCATAGTTTGAACCGGGATATTTTTTATGTCTATTGATTGATTATTGCGTGTTTTATACATAGCGCTACCTTATAATAACAATGCTGCCGCATCGAGTAGTGTTTTGAACCAGTCAGGTATGTAAATACCGAGTATGCCTGCCGCTGCGATCATAACTGCCGGCGGGATATACCGTATAGCGCCGGTATCATCATTCAATTTCACGGCATTTCCCGATGTCATCGTGAATACTTGTCGCGCAAAACCATAAAGAATGATCGTAAGCAACAATACGAAAATAATTAGCAACAGGAATGCTCTGAGATCAAACAATGCTTTGATAGTCAGATATTCACTGATGAAAAGCGAGAACGGCGGTAATCCGGTGATCAATGCAAATCCGGTGAACCACAACCATGCGCAAGCAGGATCGGAAGCGAGCATTCCTCGAATCTCATCGATCGTTTTACTTCTATAGCGGTGATACGTGATGCCTGCCGTGAGGAAAAGCGATGTCTTTGCAAGCGAATGAGCGGTCATATGCAGTAATGCGGCGAAACGCCCAACGCCTCCTGCTGCCACTGCTATCACAATAATGCCGACATGTTCAATGGAAGAATAGGCAAGCATTCTTTTATAGTTTGATGTTTTTATTATATATGATGCTGCCACTAGTAATGAAATAAAACCCATGAAAAAGAGAAAAAATGATGCAAATTGGCGTAATCCTGCGAGATCCATGATATGGAATACGCGAAGAATACCGATAATTGCAACATTTGCGAATGTCCCCGACATCAAAGCTGAAATGGGAGAGGGAGCTTCAGAATAAGCGTCAGGTACCCATGTATGCATAGGAGCAAACCCTGCTTTTGTTCCGTATCCAATTGCAATAATCGGAAATGAAAGTTTTAGCCAAAATGGCGATAATTGGTGAGCTGAATTATAAAGGTCGTCCAGAAACAACGGTATTTTTCCAGAACCTGCAATTGATAACATTATAATACCGATAAAAGCAATAGCAATACCAATTGAACATAAAAATATATATTTCCAAGTAGCTTCTAAAGAGTGTTCCGTATTTTCCATATATATAAACAATGCACTAGATAAAGTCGTTGCTTCCATAAATACCCACATAACAGCTAAATGTGTTGTAAGGAGCACGGCTGCCATTGATCCGGTAAATATTAAAATCAATATTACATATAATCTATGCCAGCGTTCAGATATGTCCGCAGCTTTTAAGAAATCAATTGAGTATATCGATACACCCAGGAGAACAATACCTATGACGACGAGGAAAAGTGTGTTTAACGAGTCTGCACGGAAATATCGGGAAAATACTTCATGATTGATAGTAAGTTTAAGCGACGCTATGCAAAATAATAGTGAATATGTAAGTAATGCCACGATATTAATGATTTTCGATCGAAAAAAAAGAATGATCGTTATCAAAACCAGGGGAGCTCCGAAAATCAGTGCAATCATCATTAATCCTTAAGCTTTGTGAGTTCGTCCACGGCCGTTTTATCAAAGGATGAGTACATCTTACTTGCAAAAATTCCAAGAAGAAATACTGCCATGAATAAGTCGAGGAGAAGTCCGAGATCTACAATCAAGGGAGCTTCCTGCGCTATTGAAAGAGAGAACAGGAAAATGCCGTTTTCCAGCATCATAAAAGCCATAACATGGGTAATAATTTTTTTGCGGGTAATTATAAGTAAAAGGCTTGAAACGATTACCGAAAGAGATATTCCGAAAAACAATGGTTTAATCGCGGCCGAAATATCTCGCGAAATAAATGACAGGGCAAAACCTCCAAGCAGAATTGTTGTTGAAAGCACAACAGAAAAAAAATGCGGTATTGTCGGTTCAACTTCTTTTAAAATCATATGACGTCTAATAAGCCGTCGTAAAAAAAGCGGAATTATAAGCATTTTAAACCCAAGAGTTTCAACTGCAAGAAATGCGGTGTTAAACAACGACGAGTGCCCAGGTAGTGTCATAACGATTAGGAATAACAAAAATCCCTGGATCATAAGATAATTAACATAGGTCTCAAGTCTGCCCGACACGCTAACGAAGACCATTGTAAGACCGATCAGGACTATATAAAAATGTATCATTGAAGGCCTCCGTAAATTCTCAGGATCACGATAGATAATACTATAAGGCCCAGACTTGATAAAAAAAATATAAATTCAGGTATATGGATAAAACGGTAACGTGCCAAAACGGACTCGATTGTGCCGATCATCATTGCCACGACGGTCAGTATCCCGATAGTCATAATGAAAGCCAACCAATGAGGCATCGAACCCGGTATCAATATATTGGCCATAATAATACCGAACAGTGTCATTTTAACCGCCGATGAATATACTATGAGCGCAAGATTCGGCCCGGAATTATCAAGTATCATGACCTCATGTATCATGGTCAGTTCAAGGTGTGTTCGCGGATCGTCTATCGGCACACGGCAGCCTTCAACAAGCATCATCATTACCAGAATTATACAGCTGATCAATACAAACAATATGGAAACACGTTCGAAGGTGTAGGTAAATGAGAACAAAGCATTGAACTCAGTTGTCTTGGTAAATAAAGAAAGCGCAGTGAGAACAATGAAAAAAGCCGGTTCTGCCAATCCCGAGAAAGCGATCTCACGGGAAGCTCCCATGCCTTCAAAGCTGCTTCCGGTATCGAGCGCACTGAGGACCGACATGATCTTTGCCAACGCAAGCATATAAATGAAAAATATAAAATCGCCGGTGAAATGAAGCGGTGCGTCAAAACATCCGACCGGAATTATCAATCCCGCTATAATTGTTGCCGAAAAAATAATGACCGGCGCTGCTATAAAGAGCCATGACGTAGTTATGCCTATCACTTCGCTTTTTCGGATAAGTTTAAAAAGATCGAAATAGATCTGTAAAAGAGGCACGCCTTTTCGGCCTGACCATAATGCTTTGATCCGGCTGATAATTCCCAGAAATAACGGCGGGAAAACAAATATTATGAAGAAATGCAATAGATATCTCATCTATGCTCCCAATGACCACAATATTCCTGCAAGCAGGAATATCAGGCCGTATAAAATATAATGCTGCAGGTAGCCCGTTTGAAGACATGCCGATTTTCTTAGCAGCTGTCGTAAATACTGCATGAAACCGCGTTCATACAGTTCATTAACTAAATCGATACGCTCAGTCTTTAATGACGCCTGTTGCGGGAAAAGCTCTTTCACGGGTGTCTGTTCTTCACGGGTACGGAAAACGCTTCTAAAAATTGATGCAAAAAATGAATTATAGGAATATCCCGTATATTGTAGTCTCGGCGAGGATTTTTGATATCCGCAATCCCAAACCTTATAGGCGCGAGGCGGTTGTTTTTTTAAAAGCATGTAATGGAACAAAAAAGCTGCTACGGCAATAATGCCGAACAGTAAAAACGGAAATGCAAGATTGGCGATGCTTTTCAAGACATCTCCGAAAAGTTGTTTGTTGATAAAATTACCGAATAAAATATGCGGAATGAACGCCAACGCAACGATCAGAACAACGCCGCAATACATTGAAATGCGCATCAATAAATTCGGGTCTGATACCGTTTCGGGAAGTTGTGAGCGGGAAGATCCTAAAAATGCGATTCCGAATAGTCGGCTGAATGAGATCAGCGCGATCGCACCGGTGAAAGCAATGAGTGTGAGTGTGAGCCCTGAAACGATGGTCACTGCCAGATCGCCGCTTTGTATGCCGTGCAGCATACCCATATAGAGCATGAATTCACTGACAAACCCGTTGAGAGGCGGTAATGCGCAAATGGCTATGATGCCGATAAAAAAGAGTACTCCGGTCTGCGGCATGCGTTTTATCAAGCCTCCGAGCCGTTCGATGTTTCGTTCATGAGTAGCTGAATAGACAGCCCCTGTGCCGTAAAATAAAAGACCTTTAAAGACCGCATGGTTGAAGATATGAAGCATCGTTCCTGCAAATGCGGTGAGCGATATTGCAGGGTTGTTGATCACATATCCGAGCAGAGCAAGCCCGATACCGGTGATGATAATGCCTGCGTTTTCGATCGTCGAAAAAGCCAATATCCGTTTCATGTCTTTTTCCGCAGTTGAGGAAAGGATGCCGTATAATGCTGAAAGAAGTCCAATGGCTATAAGGGTGTAAGCCATCTCATAGGTAGGTTTATCAATAAATATGGTCAATACACGAATTATGCCGAATATACCGGTCTTTATCATCACGCCTGACATTATCGCCGAAATATGGGTCGGCGCAGCCGAATGTGCCTCGGGAAGCCATATATGAAGAGGCACTATGCCTGCTTTCATGCCGAATCCGGCCAAGAATAATATGAACAATGAAAACGGGAACGGATGCTGTGTATAATAGAATTGTATCGCTTCAAAGCTCATCGAACCTGCCGATGTTGAAGCGGTGATGAATGCGACGATCAAAAATAAAACGCCGATATGCATAAGGATAAGGTATTGCATGCCTGCATTGAATACGCCGGGTTTTTCGGATTCAAACATGATAAGGAAAAATGAAGACAGCGACATTATCTCCCATATCACTAAGAACGATAACGTATGACAGGTGACGATCACGCCGATCATCGAGACATTCAGAAGAGCGATGAAGACATAATGTGTCGCAAGCTGTTTTTTTTTGCCGATATACTGTAGCAGATAGCCGCCGCCGAAAAGAGAGCTGAGCCATGTCATCAAAGCGATCACGATGATGAAGAATGAGCCGATCCCGCCGATGATGAATTGCACTGCTCCGAACGGATAACCGAGCATTATTTCATAACGTTCGGTGCTGTGATTTACAAGCGTTAAAACGGCATAAACGATAAGGCAGCCGTTACCTAACCCGGATAATATAAGAAAGGGAATGTGTTTGATTTTTTCGTTAACAACGATCGTAGACAGGCCGGCAGCAAGGATCAATAGAAGGCCGTATGTAAGGAGCGTCATAGTGTCCTTTTGTTATTCGTGTTCTTTCATGAATGCGATAATGCTTTCGTCATGCGGATGACCGTCAAGCATTCGCAGAAAAGTCCTGTCTTGGCAGAAAAAAGCCAGACGGGCTAAGATCTCAAGATGGCGGCGATGGTTGGCGCTCAAGAGGATAAATAATACGTGAATCGGTAGTTTATCGGGTGCATGATATTTAATATGTTCATTGAGATAGACCAATGTGACCTGTTCATGTGTTATGTCTGTTACCAGAGGATTTCTCGGATGAGGGATGGCTATGCCGTTGCCGACAGCCGTGGGGAGCAATTCTTCTCGTTCTAAAAGTGAGAAAAGTATTGAATCGGCGTGAGTGCCCTCGGGCAGTGTCATCGCCTTTACGCTTGCTTTCAACACATCGGCCATCGTTGAACCGGGGATA
Organism: uncultured bacterium; assembly: GCA_964539615.1. Classification (GTDB taxonomy): domain Bacteria; phylum Macinerneyibacteriota; class Macinerneyibacteria; order Macinerneyibacteriales; family CAYRFE01; genus CAYRFE01. Next base: position 7,634 of record CAZIJP010000015.1, on the reverse strand, counting down.
TCATAAATTATACCGCCGCGTGTGACCAACTCCGATAATTTCATCGGTATGCCGGTAGCGGTAAGTTTTAGAAATTCTTGCGTAAGCGGAAGACGATTCTGAAGTACCCATTCCTTTACTTCAGTGATATTGAAACGATATTCATGATTGATCACATGGAAAGGTATGAAATTATCCTTAATCCATTTGTTTACCGTTTTTTCAGGTACATTCAGAAGTGTGATTATGTCGTTTATACGTAAATCCATAATTGCAGAACTACAATACCATTTACAAACCATATGTCAATAGTAATTTAACAGTTGCGCTTCATTTTGATTGATGTTTCTGCATAATTCTCTTTTGCGCTAAACAACAATTCATAGTATAATCCGCTCATGTTTGACATCGAAACAGAAATTCTGTCGTTCTCGGCTATGGCTCATAAAATGGATCGGCAGTTTTTAAAAAAAGCATTTCATTCACTTATATACGGTTATTATGCGGCGTTCGGGCGTACATTGCCGTGGCGTTATACCGGTAATCCGTATCATGTGTTTATCTCAGAGATCATGCTGCAACAGACGCAAGTCGACCGAGTTGTACAAAAATACCTTGATTTCACTGCACGATTCCCGTCCTTTGCTGTTTTGGCGGAAGCTGACTTTAACGATGTGCTGATGATGTGGCACGGACTCGGTTACAACAGGCGGGCGATGAATTTACAGAAAGCCGCACAGACAGTGGTCGCTCAGCACAACGGGATACTTCCATCGGATCCGGAAGTATTGCTGCAGTTACCGGGTATCGGAAAAGCTACGGCAGCATCCATAGCCGCGTTTGCATTTAATAAGCCGACCGTATTTCTTGAGACAAACATCCGTACAGTGTATATCACGTTGTTTTTTGCAGATCATCACGATGATATTCATGATGACCTGTTATTACCGATAGCGGAAGAAATGCTGGATACCGACGCACCTTCCCGATGGTATAACGCACTTATGGATTTCGGCACCTATTTAAAGAAGACCCGGCCGAATCCCACGCGCCGCAGCAGGCAGTATTCGAGACAATCGCCGTTCCATGGTTCAAAACGTCAGTTGCGGGGACTTGTTTTAAAAGAACTGCTTGAGCTCGGCTCAGTATCAAAAGACCGGCTTTACACTATATCAACGGACGACAGGCTGGATGATGTGATAGAAGAATTGACAAAAGAAGGTTTCATCGCCGAAGAAGGCGGTTGTTATATGATACGAAAAGAAACAAACAAACAGTGAAAGGTATGATAATTATGATCGAATATCGCGCTACCCTTGAAGGATTATCATCTGATCAACTCACGGGATTTTTTGTCGATTGGCCGGATCCGCCTTCGTCGGAGACGTTGACATCCATACTCGAAAATGCCTATCGCCTATGCCTTGCACTTGATACCGACAGCAACAAAGTGATCGGTTTTACGTATGCAATAAGCGACGGCATTCTTTCTGCATATATACCGTTGCTGGAAGTGCTTCCCGCGTTTCGGGGAAAAGGCATCGGTGCGGAATTGATACGGCGATTATCCGGATCATTGGGAGATCTGTATATGATCGATGCCGTGTGCGATGAAAATGTTGTGCCGTTTTATTCATCATTGGGCTTTTTTAAGGCCGCAGGGATAATGCTTAGAAATTACGAACGGCAAAACGGAAATAAAAAGTAACGTGGCTTTTTGTCACCTTTTTAAGCTCTGAATCGTCTAATAAATGATTGAGGCAGGAATGAAATTTAATTAAAAGGAGATTGTATGATCCGTGGGAAAAAAGTATCAATTCGGTTGTTCAAAGAAGCTGACATGGATGAATATTTGAAATGCAACGCTGAGTTGGCTGAGATAGGTGAATTCTGGCCGATTTTTCTTTTTCCGGATAATATCATGCGCCAGCGTTTTCGCGATACGGGTTACTGGGATACTGATAAAGGCGGTTCAATGGCCATAGTTGATAAGGATGATAAACTGATAGGTCAATTGAATTTGTTCAAAGGCATCCACTATACGGACGGGTTTGAAGTAGGTTATCGAATCTTTCGTCCGGAAGATCGCGGCAAAGGATATATGACCGAAGCCGTGAAAATGTTCGTCGATTATTTATTTCAATTAAAACCGATCAATCGCCTGCAGGTATGTTTTGATACGGGGAATCTGGCAAGCAAGGCGGTGGCTGAAAAGTGCGGATTTACAATCGAAGGTACCTTACGAGGTGCAGTGTACCATAAAGGCGAATTTGTGGATATTCATATTACCTCGCTTCTCAGAAATGAGTGGGAAACCCAAAGACAGGCAAATAAAAAGTAAAATGCGTTTTTTAATATTTTGCAGCGGCCGGTTTTGGCTGCTGCAATCAAGGATATGATTATAGGAATCTAATAAATAATCCGGAAGTTACAGAAATTAAAAAAACAACGACGTTCTATTGCATTTTAAAGAAGATATGTTACTATTTACACAACAGCATGTCTGTATATTGACATATGCTTAGTTTACGCTTATAATTCGCTAAGCGAAATAAGGAGGATCATATATGAAGCTTCAGCCCATGCGCGCAGAGGACCTGTACGATCTCAGATCGATATCCTATTGTCGAATATCACCGAACGGCAAATATGTCATCTATGTCGAACACCGTGTCGAAAAAAAGACCGAGAAAAAATATGCAAATCTTTGGATCGTGAAAACTGTCGGCGGGAAACCGCGCCAGTTCACTTTCGGAGATCATACTGATTCGCAACCGGTCTGGTCGCCTGACAGTAAATATATTGCGTTTCTCTCAAACAGGCATGGCGCAGAGCGGATGAAGTTGTATGTGATCCCTGTGAACGGCGGAGAAGCACGGTTGGTGAGTGAAATGCACGGATCTTTCGGTTCGCTTGTATGGTCGCCGGACAGTAAAACCATTTACTGCGGTTTTACGAAAACGGATGCAGACGTTATCGAACGCGAAAAAAACGAGCAAAAGAAAAAGCTTGGAGTTGTTGACCGAGTTATTACGTCCATTCATTATAAACATGACGGTATCGGCTTCCTTCCCAAAGAAAGATCTCATATTTGGGCGATAACCGTTAAAAACGGCAAAGAAAAACAGATCACCGATGGCCAGCATGAAGAATATGATTTTTCACTTATGCCTGACGGGAAATGGTTTGCAATTTGCGCCAATCATCTTGATGATCCTCATATGGAGCCGTATCGTACTGATCTATGGATCGTTTCTTCACAAGGAGGGGAATTCAAAAAAATTGATACACCGATCGGTGGTAAGTATTCACCGGTATTTTCTCCGGACGGAAAGACTATTTCATATCTGGGGAGCGAATACAAAAAAGGCCGCAACAATTACAGCAGGCTCTGGACTGTCCCGGCTGACGGTTCGAAAAAGCCCGTATGTATCGGTGAAAAACGAGATGTGAACCGCTCCATGGCTACGCTTACCGATGTCGGTAATGCTATAGAAGAAAGTCAGATATGGTCTGCAGACGGAACGTCCATATTCCTGTACGGTTCAAATCACGGGGCATCATTTATTACCCGTATTTCTCTCAATGACGGCAGTGAGACCGACGTGATATACGGCAAAGGCGCAATCGGCGGTTTCTCGCTGGATGCAAAGAATGAATATGCTGCATATGTTTGGCATACGCAGACCGATCCATGCGATGTTTTCGTGAAAAAGATAGATGAAAAAGATGCTGTGAAAAAGACTGCGGTCAATGCCGGCATACTAAAAAAACGTGATATTCAGGAACCGGAAGAAGTATGGTTTGACGGAAAAGACGGCAAGTTGCAAGGCTGGATCATTAAACCGTACGGTTTCGATCCGAAGAAAAAATATCCGTCGATGTTTTATATTCATGGCGGGCCGCATTTGCAGTATGGGTATATGATGTTCCATGAATTTTATGTGCACGCTGCAAACGGTTATGTCGTGTATTACACCAACCCCCACGGCAGCGACGGTTACGGCGAAGATTTTATGAATGCTATTCATAACAACTGGGGTTCTATTGATTATGATGATCTCATGCTGTGGGCCGATCATATGGAAAAACAACCCTATATCGATAAAAACAAGATGGGTGTAACAGGCGGAAGCTACGGCGGCTATATGACCAATTGGATCATCGGTCATACGAACCGTTTCAAAACCGCGGTGACCGCGCGCTGTGTAAGCAATTTTATCAGCATGTGGGGATCAAGCGATTTCAACTGGGGATTCCAGCGTGAAATGAACGACCTCCCGCCATGGGAAGACGTTGATAATTACTGGCGTCTCTCCCCGATGAAATACATCGGTAATGCAAAGACCCCGACCATGGTCATTCACAACGAAAAAGATCAGCGTTGCGAGATCGAGCAGGGTGAGCAGGTTTACGTAGCCCTCAAACGTCTGGGTGTTGATACGGAACTGGTGCGTTTTCCCGACGAGCCGCACGGTTTGTCCCGCAACGGGCGTACAGACCGCCGTATAGCCCGCATACTGCATATTCAACGATGGTTCGATAAATATCTGAAATAATAAAACTATCCTGCAATTTACTATCTTCAGAAGAGACAAGGCTTTGCCTTGTCTCTTCTTATTTGATCCTATGAATGAAATTGACTTCTTGTTCCAACGCTAGTACAATATTCATAAAAAGGAAAAACCATGAATGTCATTTTGATCATTATCGGTACGGTTTGCGTAGGTCTGGGAGCAGTCGGTATCGTAGTGCCGGGATTGCCTGCAACGCCGTTTTTCCTTGCTGCCGCGGCTTGTTATGTACGCAGTTCCGACCGTTTGTATTCATGGCTGCTGGGGCACAGAACATTTGGGGTCTTTGTCCGCAGTTATATACGAGACGGCGGGATGACCGTTAAAGCTCGAGTTATTTCACTTACGGCAATGTGGATCATGATAATCGTTTCGATCGTCTTTTTCCTCCAAACTATAACGGCGCAGGTACTTGTTGCAATCGCGGGTGTGATAGGGACGGTTGTAATTGCGCTGATGCCGTCGGCGAAGAATCGTGAAAATAAATGTTGAAATTAGCAAAAAGAAGCGATTTAACAGCATATCCGTTTGCGTCATATGTTTGTGGTTCGTTACAGAAAGCGCTTTACGATGAAGAATACGCCGATGATAAAGACTATACGGCTTGTTTTGATCTGATCGGCACGGCAAGTGATGTGTCGTACGGATCTACCGGATCACTGCTTTTAAGTTTGAACGAGTCATCTTTAATGACGTACGAGCAACGATTACCGGTGGCTGTAACGTCGTTCTTTCAGGCTCTCGGGTGCAACGTACTGACAACTACGCTTGTTTTGAACACCGACTGGGGCTTGCAGAAAAGTTCGTATGAACCGGCGCGCGAAGCATTAAAAATACTGTCTGGAATAACCGGAAAACAGTTCACGGGGATACTTCTCTCCGATTATACAGACCATTCAAAACTGGTTGTATCCTTGTTCCGATTGACCAGGTATTGTGCGTCATTACCGCAAATACTGTCTGTCTGGGAAGAAGGGCGTACGGTGTTTTCTATCTGTAAATACGGTACTCTTCACGCGGAATGTTATGATAAGCACATTCAAAAAAAGGTTACGGCTGCAGCGGAAGCAGCAGGATTTTCTGTCATCACTGACGAGCATGATTTCAATGACGATTCGCTCAACAATAGAAAATTACTTCTGTAACGAGGAATATGAACACGATCTGGTCTGATCATATCCAGAGTAGCGCTGTTTTGGATGCGTCCCGTGATCTGCGATTTCCGGACCGTATCAGGGACCAATTTTTTGATATAATGGGTATCAAAAAAGGCATGATGATCGTCGACATCGGTTGCGGGCCGGGCACTCTTGCCGGAAAGATCGCCCGATGGTCGGGAGGGAAAAACAGCGTTATCGGAATAGACCGGGATTCAGCTTTTATCGATTTTGCACGGAAAAAAACTGCAAACATTTGTTTTAATCTCTCGTTTCTCGAAGGAGATGCCTTGCATTTGCCGCTATCCGATGCTTCAGTTGACCTCTGTTTTTCGCATACTGTTATAGAACATGTTCCGCATAAAGAATTTCTTCTAGAGCAGATTCGTGTTTGCAAACAAGGCGGGCGTATAGCAGTGTTGTGGGCACGGCCGGATAAATATATCGTGACTGTTCCGGATATGCTTCCCCAACCATCTGAAGAAGAACGTCGGTTAACCGAAAAGATAATGAAAAATGTAATCAATCGTGACGATCAATTCAATGTCGGCGTTTATAAGCCGGACTCGGCAGAACTCCCTACACTCTTTAAAGAACTTGGTTTCTCAGACATACGAAGCGACTCGTTGGCAGTAACCGTTGCGGTCGACGATGCGCGGATTGGGATCAACGAAAAACATAGAATGATTGAACTAATGCGGTGTCAGTCCCTTGCCGTGATCGAAGGTGCAGTGAGAAATACAAAGGAGACTATTCTCTCAAAGGATGTTAGAGCTGTTAAAAATCTCATTAATGAACGGTATGATAAACGTATCGATTTGATAAATCATGGAATTGCCGTTTGGGATTCAACGGTATACATAACGCAATGTGTGTCCGGTACCATCAATAATTAAATGACGAAAAACTTTGATCGCTGCCATATATATGTCACAGTTAATGACATATACTTCAAGGAACTAAGGAGGCTGTATGGACAAGATCGACCTGCGAAAAACATTAAAAGAGTATAATCCGCAGAAAAAAACTGAGATCCGTATTATTCCTGCGATGCGTTTCATCATGATCGACGGACAGGATGCCCGTCAGGATAACGTCAACTTTCAGGAGGCGATCGAAACACTTTTCAGCGTTGCCTATAAAACGAAGTTTTTGATCAAGAAAACTCGCTCTGTTGATTATGCCGTTATGCCGCTTGAAGGCCTGTGGTGGGCAGACGATCCGAACGATTTCATCAATGGCAGAAAAGACCGCTGGAAGTGGACGCTTATGATCATGCAGCCCGATTGGGTGACCGATGATGATATATCATTTGCAACAGAAGAAGCGAGGAAAAAAGCGCCATGTGATTCACTTGAGCGTCTGCGGGTTGAGACCTTTACTGAAGGAACGTGCGCACAGGTGATGTATGTCGGGCCGTATTCCGAAGAACATGTCACGATCATGGATATTCATGAGACGATAAAAAAAGAGGGCGGCACATTCAACGGTACCATGCAGAAACATCATGAGATCTATATATCTGATTTTCGCAAGACAGCCCCCGACAAATTGAAAACGATACTCAGGCAGCCGTTTATACAATAAAAAAGCGGGGTCGAAACCCCGCTTTTGATGTTCAAACGTTTTGTTAATTAAAACGCATATTTGAAACATGAAGCAAATTCGTAACCGATCTCAGTGTCATTGCCTTTGTCTTCATAATAAGAACCCGGGAGGAATATCGCTCCTACAGCCTGAAGTTTCAAACCTTTGGTGATATCGTATTTCATGCCGAGATCAAATTCAAGGCCGAGATATTTGCTAATATCCAAATCTGAAAGGTAAGAAGCGGTAGCGGACATATATCCTGCATTGATGTATACCATACCGAGATTAGCATTGGCAGAGATGACCATGATACCATCTGCAAAATAACCAAGGC
>CAZIJP010000014.1:10358-31653 GCA_964539615.1 uncultured bacterium | reverse complement strand
AACGGCGGTTTTTACACCGCCGTTATGCGATCAAGCTTCCTTATCAAATATTAACCCGGACAACTCACGAAGCTTCTGTCTCAATTCCCGTATCTCTTCAGGCGGGATTTCTCGGATAACGCGTTTGGTATCGGTCGCAACGATCTTTACGATCAAATCCTTTGTTTCATTATCAACGGTGAATTCCAGATGGTTATTCAGTTGTTTCATCATTGAATTTGCGTCTTTTACCATTTTCTCAATAGATTCTCTACTGACAACTTCGCGGGGTGCTACAGTTTCTGCAGTTTTTCCCGGCTTTGTTTCCGATGCCTGTGAGACACCTGAAGATGATAGTTCTTGAGAAACAGAAGACGGGGCTGTACGGACGGTATACGATTCCGAGTCCACCATCGAGGTGAAAACTCCACTTAATTGAATCTTGTCCATACTACCTCCTTATACACCGCGGGAAAGCGCGTCATGCGCTTCCCGTATGGCATATATCTATTCCTCATTAGCCGCCGAGTAACTGCAGTACTGATTGACCCATTCTATTAGCCTGTGCAAGCATTGCCGTACCAGACTGTGAAAGGATCTGATTCTTTACGAAGTCTGCCATTTCCTGTGCCATATCAACGTCTCTGATCTGTGACTCGGATGCAGTCATGTTCTGACGGCTGATCTGGAGGTTACGCAGGTTTGCTTCGAGAGTATTTTTCTGGAACGCACCGAGCTTACTACGCATAGAAGAGATGTCATCTATCGCTTTATCGATAACAGCAATAGAATCGGATGCGCCTTGTGCCGTACGTACATCGATCATACCGAGATTTTCGAAATTGGACGAGTTTGTTATACCTTGACCGATCAATGTTGAGCTTACATCATTGATGCCGATCTTAACGGTTTGACCACTGTTTGCACCGATCTGGAACTGCATTGCTGCATCTTCAACAGTGAAAACAAGTGATGCCGTAGCAGTAGATCCAAGCGTTGCGGCAAGGTTACGAAGCGTGAAGTCCACTTCTCCGCCTTCGGTATAACCTGAGACAAGACGTTTTGTTGTATCAGCATATACATTTACAAGGCTTGAATTACCGTCAAGCGATGCTTTTGCTTTCGCGCCGGTAACATCAAATGTATATACTTTTGATACGATCTCACCCTGTAAGGAACTGCTTCCGAAAGCAACATCTATTACTCCGCCACTACCGGTAGTAAGATGAATATTGTCGGTTCCGCCGGTATACGATGTTGATGAAAGCGTATACAACGGACCGTCATCCAATTTGATCTTTGCATCTGTTCCAAGTTGAGCTTCTGCATCGACCAAACCCATTCTGGTTCCTTGTGCAGTAGTAATTGTGCCAGCAGTAAAGAATGTGTCATACGCGGCAGCCATATTTCCTTTTAAATTAACATCATCAAGCGATACGGTATACGTGCCATCACCGTTGTCGACTGCTGATAATGATGCATGTGCATTGATAGTGCTTACAATTTTCGTAAGAAGATCCTGCTCGTCACCTTCTGTATATGTTAATGTAGGAAGGCCGCCGGCAAAAGACAATGTTACACCGAACACAGCAAATGACGTTGATGTTCCGGTAATAACTACATCGCCTTCTGAAAGATCAACTTTTGCACTGATAGCAGAGTTGTATGTCGCTTCTGTGACAGTGATATTGTGAGATCCTGTTTCAAGACCACGAATCGTACCGGTTGTGATATTATACAATGTACCGCTGTTTGAGGTTGCCCCTGCGGAAAATTCAGCGGTTGCATCAGTATAGTCGGTAAGGTTGATAGTATGCACGCCGGTTGACAATGTTGATTCTTCCAGACGGAAACCGTTAGTACCAAGTTTACCGTAGGAGTTTACCGATGCAATGGTATTGCCGTTGTCACCGTTCAACAAATACTTCTCACCGAATTGCGTTGTTTGCGCGATACGCGTGATGGTTTCCAAGGATGATGTGATTTCGTCCTGGTTTGCCTGAAGCATTGTGTCACTGTTCGCGCCGCTGTTTGCCGATTTAACAGCCAACAGACGCATTTTACTCAACAGGTTATGAATTTCGGAGAAAGCACCTTCTGCGGTCTGGATCATTGATATGGCGGTGCCTGAGTTGTCGATAGCGCCTTCAAGGCCGCTGATCTGCGAACGAAGTTTTTCTGAAATTGCGAGGCCTGCCGGATCGTCGGCAGCTGAGTTGATACGATAACCGGATGACAACTTTTTCAAGTTTGCACTCAAGCTTAAATTTGTCTGGTTCAGGTTTCTCCAGGAGTCATACGCCTGGATATTGTGGTTAATTCTCATACATCACCCTCCTTGGGTTGTTCACCGGAATCCTTTCCGGCGTTTTGTTAACCTGTTACATCCACTGATCCCTTCTGTATCAATAAATATTTCTCAGCTTTCAGCCCACCTCCTTACATCTTTTAGATGTTATCGGAGAAATACATGAAAACTTAAGGTTTCTTTTCTATGGTCTCCTGCATAAAGCGGAGATTATTTAGTCCTTGAGTATATTCAGGATGTTTTTCAGTTAAAACCGACAATATTGATATGGCTTTTTCTTGATTACCTTCCTGCCAAAAGGCTAGTGCATCATTATTTATAGTAAGAATAATTTCAGGGAACAATGAAACCGCCTGTTCTGCAAGCCTATGAACTTTGTCATATTCTTTGTTTTCATACAATATCGACGTCGCATTATCAAATATATATGCTTCTGAAACTGTTTTAAGCATAGTATCATAATACTCGGTAGCATAATCGCCTGATATTTGTACAGCAAGCTGCCCGAAAAGAATAATATTTTCACGTTCTAAAAAATCTTTATCAAAACGTATCACGGACATATCATCAACGGTTATATTCCCGCGAAAATGGATGCAATGAAGATACTTTAAGATCGCCGTTCTTTTCTCCGTCAATGAATATAACATCTCTTCACCGGAAAATTTCATATCATAAACGTACACAAAATATTGTTTGAAAAAATAACATGCCTGCGCATAATCATGAACACGTTCATAATATAACCCGAGATAAAAATAAAAATCTAAATACTCCTTATTTTTACTCAGTCCGAGCAGGGCATATTTCCGCATCGTTTCATCATCTTTCATACATGCTCCGATACGCATGCAAAACGTATATGCCTGTAACGTAATATAACTTGGAAGTAATTGTTTGCCTTCAAGTGACTTTTGAAACCACTCCAGCGCAAGAGCAAATTTTTGCATACCGAAATCAGCTACCCCCAATTGATAATATAAATAATACCTTTTTATTTCAGAATCACATGTCTCCAATTCGCGAACGAGCAATTCGTGTGTTTGGGATAATCGTTCAACTCTTTTTACCAATTTTGAAGAATATCCGTAATGATGGAGTATCACATCATCGGAAATCATTTGCGATGCATACCCGCCGATCTGATTATGTATGGCACTTTCAAAACGAACAAACGATCTTTGTAAAATACGTCCGTTTGAAATCCCTTTTGCTTTAACAGAATCTTCTTTCCAATCATAAAATTGAGTTTTGACGCAATCACGCTCTGATTCAATCGTTTCTCTAATAATATCTTTCATAGGCTTATGAAGCTCCAGCTTCTCATCAGCATCAATGATAAATATCCAATTTCCGGTTGCATATTTTATGCTCTCTTTTCGTGCGGCGCTGAAATCATTGATCCATTTAAAATAATACACTTTGTCAGTATAATTTTTCGCTATCTCAACCGTCCTATCGGAAGAACCTGTGTCAACTACGATGATCTCGTCGACATGCTCGCAAATCGAAGCCAAGCATTGCTCTAGAAACATTTCTTCGTCTTTCACGATCATACACGCCGATATCGTGATGTTTTCCAGATAATACTTTCTATTGTACAAATACCGGTCGATTCTGTCGCACAGGTCTTTATAACCTTCTTTTTGAGCGCTTACCTTGATATTTTTAAGATTTTGCCATTGAAAATGATTATGGAATAATTCGATCATCATTGCCAATACTTTTTTGGCACCGGTCATCCGATAAAGGCCGACACCTAATTCGATCGCCTTATTGATATGATTGGTACAAACAAGCGCTTTACACATCGAATACAATGCCATACCAAAGTGCGGATAACTTAATGCTGCGGTCTTTTTTTCTTTTGCCGTATCTATGGCGGCTAGATACCGATCTTTGTAAGCGACCATATCATCAAAGCGGTGAAGTTTGTATAACGCATTTACCATCCAGTATATACCGTCGATATGGTCAGGAAAGCGTACAAAAAAGTGTTTTGCATTTATTTCAATCTCAGCCCATAAACCGAGTTCAGACATGGCCGCGCAATAAAGGTAGAAAAGCTCCACACATTGCGGATCTGTCAAGCGCTCACTTTGCTGCCAGAGAACGGCAGATTCTTCTTGCGCTATCGTGAAATCTTTTCTTTGCAATGCTTTTTTGATACGAAGCAAAACATCATTATACATCATATTTTTCATAAACCTTTCTGTACAACCAGAGACCGTTGTTCAGACCAATATGTAACTTTCTTTTTATCATGCAAAATATCACCACATATAAGAATAAGATTATCAAAAGCTCGCAGATCGATCGGAAAACATTGAACGGCTTGTTCCATAGCCTGAATTGCATCATCGATATTGTTTTGACGAAAATATACCACTCCAAGCGAATTGTACCATACGCTTCGCGGAGATACATCGACAGCCTTTCGATACCACTTTTCTGCTGCGGCAAGATCATCGGTTTTCTCAGCATAATAAGCCCGAAGCGCCCAAGCGCGTGGGTTAGCGCTTTTCTCAAGCTCTCCCACTAATGATGCGATCATATCTACTCGGTCAATGGCGACATAGATATCACCCAATGCAAGAAGTTGTTCATCTCCCGCTTGAAACGTTTTTATATAGGTATCAAAAAAAAATTGCGAAGTAGGCATATCATTTCGGTAAAACGAGTTCATCCCGCGCGCATATGCACGAAGGCGTTCAAAGTCCGGCACCGTCAAAAAATCATCATCCGGTTGTATACCTGCAAGAGCAGCATCAGATTCGTCAACAAAATGCAGCGATGAGGCAAAAATACCGTTAAAAAACAAAAAGATCGGCCGTTTTGTTTCACGGAAAAACTTTCGGGCGTTTTCATATCCTATTTGTGCATTTCCCCGACGATATAATAAAAAACAATAATTGATACCGACTCGGAATCCTTCCTTATTTTTCATCACGTCATACCGTGAGAGCATTGAAGTTATAACCTCAAGAGCATCCTCATACTGCTTCAACATCATAAGCGTAGCCATAAAATAATAATCAGATTCAAACGACGGATCAACGCTGCAGCGTTTTTTTAATGCAGAAAGCCGAGGTTCATATTTTATTCGTAATGCCTCGTCCGTGAGATTATAACCGTAATGATATAAAATCGAATCAGTGTGAATGATTCTGGCATTTTCAAGCCATAATTTATTATGCACGACCGCAGTATAATAGGCACTTTTTTTAATGAACAACCTTTCTGTCGTCTCCGTTATAGTCGCTACGGTTCCGTCAGGCGTTGCGTCGACCTCTCTGAATGTGAAAGCCGTTGCATCACTATTTTCTGCTATCAACCGCCGAAGATCACAATCCTTGTGCAACTCCTCATCGGCATCGATAACAAATATCCACGTATTCTTTGCATATGAAAGACTTTCATTACGTGCCGCACTGAAATCATCGCACCACGTGAAATGGTACACGGTATCGGTAAATTCCTTTGCAACGGCAACCGTGGAATCGCTTGACCCGGTATCAACGATAACGATCTCATCGACCTTTCCGGCGATCGACTGTAAGCAACACCTTAGATTATGTTCTTCATTTTTAACGATGAGGCATGCTGAAATGCCGGAATGCATCCGTTACGCCTTCTCGGAATATAAATAGAATTTTTGCTCCATCTCGAGCATTTTTGGGAAATTACCGAATTTTTTATAGGTCTCAGCAAGCTCTTTATATACATTAGGATCTTTGGTCACATCGGCGTAGCGTTCGACCATACCAAGCGAGGCATCCATTCTGCCTGCATGCACATAAAGATCGCGAAGATTACAGATAATATCAAGATTCATCGGATCTTTTTGTAATCCGTCAATATAATATTTTTCTGATTTTTCAAAGTCTTTTAGAATAAAATATAACGACCCTAAATTATTGTACACTTCAGATCGAGATGTATCAATAAGCATATATTGTTCAAAAACTGAAATTGCTTCCGTGACCTGATTGTTGTCGACATATGCATCAGCCAGTTTACGATAATATACATAATCTTTTTTATGAGACTCAAGCTGTACGATAAGATCCTGTATTGTCTCCATAACTGTCCTTTCAGTTGTATTCTTTTAAGACATACACGGCTGAATTGATAAAATCGACTACGTACACATACCCTAAATGATCAACTGCAACATCGGCCGGATAAATACTTGCCGCAAAATCAAAATAACCCAAAACAGCACCTATTGATGAGTATTTGATTATTCGGTGATTATGTTGATCGGCAACATAAATATCTCCTGCATGATCAACTGTGATACCGACATTGCCATTTAAAGCAATATGTGATTCGCCGCCATCATTGAACTGGGCAAGAAATGTGCCGGACGAATTAAGCTGCATGATCCTGTTGTTTCCTGTATCGGATACATAAATTGTCGTTCCGTCTTCGGTCACGGCAATATCGGTGGGCAAATGCAATTGTGCGGTACTAGTTCCGTCTGTCCCGAAAGTCCACACAAATACTCCTGCTCTATCACAACAAACAACACGCGAATTCCCGCTGTCAACAATATAAAAATTACCCGTTATCTGCGGTACAAATTCTTCATAGGTGGCAACGCCGTACGGCTGATTGATCGCCATGCCGTTAAATGTTGTCATAGTAAGTGTATTGGTAAAACCGCCCGTATCTTTTGCAAAAAATAAAACACGGTTGTTCCCAAAATCACTGGCGAGGACATTCCCTAAGGAATCGATCGTAGCGCTTCGGGGGCCTATGAATTCGCCGACAGCCGTACCTCTACTTCCTATCGTACGGACAAAAACGCCTTCCTTGGTAAAGACCTGGATACGGTCATTAGAATAATCGGCAATATAGACCTCATTCTGAGGAGATATTTGAATCGATTGCGGATTCATGAACTGACCTGTCCCGGAGCCGGCAGTTATGCTCCATGATGTTTCTTGTCGGAAAACCGACAATCCGCTCGGATCAGCGATCTCATCATTGGCTTTAGCACAACCGGTCAGCAAAATAAATACGGCAATAATACCTGTGTATGTGTTTAAATGTTTCATATATGTATTGTATCGGTAATAATTAATTTTTCAACAGGAAAAAAACGCTTTCTCTCTATATATGACGATATTTTCTTTATAAGTACATACCATTATCGTACTCCTTGTAAAAAATGATTGACACAGATTGAAAATATTTTTATAGTCTCAAAAAAAGGAGCGCCTATGTCGGCCATACGCATAATTTCGGCAATTGTGATCACGCTTGCGATCTATGTTATCAGCGGGACACTTTCAATGATCATAAAAACAGGAAACTCATTTATTCCGTCCATTTTCATTCTCCATGTAACAATGGCGCTGTTATCCGCAACTTTGATTTGGGCATTAACAAAACGATCCTTTATGTCATTCCCGCTTAAATCGTTACGTTTTAAGGATGCGATCACTTCAATCGGCATTACTGTTGCGTTCATTATTCCTGCTAATCTTCTGCTTACGCTTATATATAAAATTTTCTCGGTTCCCTTTTTACCGGATGAAAAACATTTCGTATTCGCTACTATGAATCCGTTACAGATCCTTCTCTTTGTGGCAATAATAGCCAGTATTGCCGAAGAATTATTGTTCAGAGGTTTTCTGGTTAATTATCTTTCATTCTTGTCAGATATATCACTGCCGTTTTTAAAAACACGTCTCGCGTTACCCGTTCTCATAAGCGGCGTTGCTTTCGGTTTGGCACATTTTTCGCTCGTATCAACCGGTGCAAGCACCGCATTTATCGTCAGAATAGTTATCAATACGATTATTTTAGGCATTTGTGCAGGTTATTTTCAGAACAAACATAAAACATTTTATGCAGCGCTGCTTTTACATATCACGTTCAACATGCAAGGTTTCATAGGGAGTTTGTTGATCTAAAAATCCCGTTGTGCTCAATAGTAAAATAACTGCGCGAACGTAATATGAACCTACACTGAAACATTATTTCAATCTAAAAACCATAAGGTTTCACATCAGTCTTGTAAATTATGAAACTTTTTTTATTGCCGAGTTGTCTATTATTCGGAGGGTTGATCATTATGAAAAAACGTATTACAATCGTCGTAATTGTGGTGTTTTTAACAGGCATTGCGTTTTTGTTGTTTCATAAGTCAAATAAGCCAACGTCAGAATCTTATCCGGCAGAACCGCGTAAAAGCACAAAGACAAAAAGCGCGTTCGATATTAAATACAAAAACTTCACCGATTCTTTTTTGCTGTAATCTTTGTTGGAAACGCCTACACTGTGTAAAGTAACAACTACGGGATAGGTTGTCAATATTCCGTATCAATCTTTCTGAATGTTATAATTCGCCTCATAAGCCTCAAAAACAATCTGGTCCTCCATGATCTTTTTCATGAACTCGTCTTTATGGGACAACGGGACCTTTACAATAAACTTCGGACCGGTTGCATAAAAATACAATTTTCCCTTGCTAGAATCCATTCCCTCATGATACGAGAGTTTTAGTTTTTTCATAACAACATCTGCTTGTTCTATGGGAATATCTTTTTTAAAAACAACAATAATATCAGTAGTCTGTTCGCTGCAGCTAGGCATAATTCCTCCTAAAATGACAAAAAGAAATAAATTGAACAATTTTGAGAATCGCATGATGGTCACACTCCTTTTATACATTCATCTTTTCCTGAATATAGCGGAACGGAACGAACGGTATCTCGTTTTACGGCAAAGGTCACGTCATTCATAAATCCGATCGATCGGAGGTACGCAGCATGCGGTGTATCTAGTAACTGAGCCTGAGAAAGAACCCATTGTGAATATTCTGCTTTTTCTTCGCTTGTTGCAACCATAGTACTGCAAAATACAGCTCCACAAGCCGCATCTTCCGGGGAGAAACCACCTTCCGAGCCTGCACAATATACATCAGGAATGATCCCATGACTTGAGCAATACGCAATAACAGCAGAAAGATTTGCAAATGACAACATAATTATATGTTCATAATAGGGACTTAATAATGAGATCAATCGTGTTCCGTTTGAAGTGTTCATGGTAACCGGTTTTTGCGGTAATGAAGCTTGCATCAATTCACACGGGGAGTTGCCGTGATCGTAACCCGATATCATCACACCTTCACGCTCGCCTATCCATATGGTCCCGTCATTTTTCCTGTTTAATGATGTTGTCAGGCGGATAAGCGGTATACCGCTTTCAATAAGAACTGCCATAACCGTTGTTGCACGAAACACATCAATTGCCACTGCGCACGACGATCGATCGGGAAAGACCGTATCGGGATATACAGATAAACGCATCAATTGACTCTTTCCAACAAGTATGCGGTCAATGCCTGTAATTCTTTCGTATCGTACGGCAGTTGTTTCAATATTTCATAACATACACCAGTTACTTCCTGAGCTTTTTCCTGTGCACGCTTAAGACCGTATAAGCTGACATACGTGAATTTTTCCTGTTCTGCATCTTTTCCGATCGTTTTCCCCATCGACCGTATATCGCCGGTAACATCAAGGATGTCATCAACGATTTGGAATGCTTTACCGAGGTTGGTTCCGTAATCGGATATCGATCGTATCGCCGCACCGTGAATACCGGCCGTGATCCCGCCGATGACTGCAGCAGCACGAATAAGCGCACCAGTCTTATGGGAATGAATGTATTCAAGCACGTCGGCACTACGATTATCGGCGGCATGCTCCATATCAATGTCCATAAATTGACCGCCGACCATACCGTCAGGTCCTGCAGCCTCAGATAGTGTGCGTATTACGGCAATGGTCTGTTCAGCAGAAACAGCGGAATAATGCGTTATGATCGAAAACGCCGCCGTCAGCAATGCATCTCCCGCCAACAGTGCTTTTGCTTCTCCGAATACTTTATGATTGGTCGGCTTCCCTCGTCTGAGATCATCATCATCCATACACGGAAGATCATCATGGATCAAAGAATACGTATGGATCATTTCGATAGCAGCAGCAAAAGGCAAAGTAAGATCAGGAGCTGCGCCGATAGCTCTACATACAGACCGCATGATCACGGGACGAATTCGTTTTCCGCCGGCAAACACACTATATCGTATCGCCTTGTTCATTTCTTGAGGATACTCAGAATCTTTGGGAAGTATGGTATCCAGATACTTCTCTATAATTGTAATTTCCTGTTGCAATAAAACGCTGATGTCCATGCTCACTCCTCGAAAGGATGGTCGTCGCCGTGTTCATAGTCTTCGGTATTAAGAGACACAACATCAAGCGATTTCATCAGTTCTTCTATTTTTCCTCGAGCGCCGTGTAACAAGCCGTCAAGTTCCCGAACGATCCGCACTCCTTCTTCAAATAATGTCAGCGCTTCCGCAAGTGCCACATCACGGTCTTCAAGCCTGCCGACAATTTCTTCAAGACGGGCGAGTTTTGTTTCAAAGTTTTCCATACGGTCCCTTTCGTTTTTCTGTTACATCAACGGTTATCGTACCATCTTTAAGATCGGCATGCAATATATCGCCAACATTCACTTCATCCACACTTACCACAGAGCCGGCATCATTGCGAAGCCGCGCATACCCTCGGCCTAATACATTTAACGGGTTACGCTCTGTCAACAATGCGGCATTACTTTTCCATAATTCCTCGGACGTATTCATGCGGTCTTTCATTGCATCGGCCAAACGGAATCGCAATCGGTGAATGCTATCAAGGCCGATATCTATAGTTTTTGCCGGCAAAACGGTAAAAAAAGACCTCATTTTTCGTTCATATTCACTTTGTTTGTTTGATTGCAGGTGAACAGCGGCAGCTTTCAGCGCATGGCCGTTCGTTACAATATGCTCACCGGCAATACGGAGCGATTGGTTGACTGACAGCTCCATCCTTCTGAGCAAATCATCCGCTTTAAGTTGCAATTCATCATGCCGCCGTTCCGGTGATTCACGTAACAATCGATTGGTAGCAGCCCGCAGATCATCCGTATCTAATGCAATAATTGCCGCAAGAGCATTATTACAACGCAACGCTTTTTCACGTATTTCTTTTCCAAGCGACATTTCTTCCCGCACGATCAATTCAGCTGCAGCAGACGGTGTCTCAGCACGCGCATCAGCTGCCAGGTCGGTCAGTGTGATATCGATCTGATGCCCGACTGCCGATACGACCGGGATCGTTGAGGATGCCACGGCACGCACAACAAGCTCATTATTGAAAGCAGAAAGATCATCACTGCCTCCGCCGCCGCGCCCGATGATTATTACATCCGGTTTTCCAGAGATATTCAATCGCGCAAGTGCTTCAGCGATCTCAAGCGGTGCATGTTCTCCCTGCACGGCACAGGGTGATAGTAAAATATCAATATAGGGATTTCTTCTTCGAATGATACGAACGATATCTCGTACAGCTGCGCCGGTTTTGGCGGTCACAACACCAATGGTGCGCGGCAAAAAAGGCAACACCCGTTTCCGCTCAGCGGCGAATAACCCCTCCGCTTCAAGCTTGTTCTTTAATTCAATAAGCTCTTTTTTTCGCAAGCCCTCCCCGGCAGGCTCAACCGTTTTAACAATGATGCTAAAACTCCCCCCGGCGGCGTATACATTCACTGTTCCCGAAATGATAACTCCATCACCCTTTTTAAGATACTGTGCGTATTTGAACGTTTGCGATTTGAACATCACACAAGCAACACGAGCAGATTCATCAACCAATGAAAAATAAAAATGTCCCGCTGAGCTCGGCCGAAGATCTGCGATCTCGCCCCGTACACAAATGGAAAACGGGAAAGCTTCTTGAAAAACAGCGGAGATTGTCGATGTTAGTTCCGATACGGAATATATTTTTGATTCCATACATTTATCACTATTTTTGCATTACACATAACCGGCTCGGTCACCAGCGAGATTAAAGCTTATTACTGTCATTATACCATTTCTTTCCATTTCCTTTGCACATAAATTCATTTTATGCGCTTCTTATCCGGGAAGCAGGCTCTGCCGTCTGTACAATATCACATCATACAAACAGCGTCAATTCAGAACTCGGAGAACTTGATTTTTTCCATGAAAGTGATATAATTGCCTTGATTTACCGCAAAAAGAATTTTAAACCTGTCCGGTAGGAGGCATATGACACTCTTGAATCATGCACATTTCTTTAAATTGGGTATCGAAGCCGTTGACAAGGGTGATTACGAGACAGCTCTTCTTATGTTTCAAAAGGCAATTGAACTGAAATCCGATTTTATTCCCGCCTATATAAATCTCGGAAAAGTATATCGCGAAAAAGATGAATTTGATTATGCGATCACCGTATTTCAAAAGATCATTTCGATGGAACAAGACGTTGCCGAAGCATATTGCAATTTAGGCAAAATTTATCATGCCAAAGGCAATTATGACGATTCAATTTTGAATTTTAAAAAAGCGATCCAAGAACAACCGGATTATGCCGAAGCCTATAACTTCATGGGTATTGTGTATTTCGACAACGCCGATTATGAAACAGCCTTAACGATGTATAATAAAGCGCTCCTGTATGATATAATAAACGCTGATATTTATTTCAATACTGCGGCAACATATCATGCGAAAGGAGATCTGAACAATGCGATCGAAATGTATCAAAAAACAATCGCACTTGACCCCGTCTATGCAAAAGCGTATGATAAACTCGCTTCGGCTTATTTCGCGCAAAGTGATTTTGCAGCCGCTAAAGAAATGTTTGCCAAAGCCGCTGATGTTTATACGGAACTCGGAAATATCTATTATGACAAAGGCAACTTTGATTATGCGATCACACTATATAAAAAATCCATTGAATTAGATCCTAAACATTCAGATACGTTCAACAACCTAGGTGCTGCCTATTTTATGAAAAGCGACTACGATCCGGCCATTGCCATGTATAAAAAAACGTTAGACCTAAATCCGAATGATGCCGAAGCATTATTTTATATCGGGCTTGCTTACAATATTAAAGGAGATAAATCGGCAGAGATACGTTATATTAAAAAATCTGCTTCTCTTGATTATCCCGATGCAAAACTATGGTTAGAGGAAAAAGGTTACTCATCGTAACCGTTGTAGATCAAAGGCTTTTACAAGATTTCGAAATATAATCGCATTGGTCACAGTACCGATCCCGCCGGGTACCGGCGTGATCATTGAAGCTTTTGGTTCGATTGATGCAAAATCAACATCTCCGAATGTTACATCGCCTACCACGTTATATCCCGCATCGAGTAGAATAACACCGTCTTTCACAAAATTACCAGTAATAAAATTAGGCTGTCCAACGGCGGCAATCAGTATATCCGCTTCACGAGTAACCGAAGCAAGATCTTTCGTTTTTGAATGACAAACGGTAACGGTTCCATGCCGATGAATGATCATCATCGCAACAGGCTTTCCTACTACATTGCTTCTGCCGATCACAACCACGCGCTTTCCCGTAAAGTCGATTCCGTAATGGTCACATGTTGCCAATATTGCTTCAGCAGTAGCCGGACGTAATCCGTCCTCATTCAGGTAGAGTTTTCCCGCATTGATACGGGTAATCCCGTCAATATCTTTTTCGGGATGAATCGTTTGTAATAATTCCGAAGATATGTTCTTCGGCAACGGTTGTTCAACAAAAATACCGGTAATATCAGTATCATTGTTCAGCATGTCAATACAGCGCGAAATTTCATCCTGCTTCGCCTGATCATCAAAAAGAAATTCCTGCACTTTTATACCAAGCAACGTTGCTTGTTTTTTCTTAAAATTCCTGTAAGCTGTACCCGCTTCATCATTACCTATTTGAATGATGGCCATGGTCAGCGGATATTGCACTGCAAACGCAGCCGTAGCCTCCTTGATCGCTTGCGCGACGGGTTTACCCTTTAATAAAATAGCCATTTTTGTCTACTCCGCGCAATTGTAAGCGCTCGATAGTCGTTGCTTTTCCTGAAGTCGGATCACATGTAATAATAACACCGTTGATCCAGATATCTTTTTCTGCCGGTTTAAATGTCACCGGCATATTATCCAAAAATCTTTTGATGATCAGATCTTTTTGTACACCGATCACAGAATCATGGCTGCCGGTCATTCCTGCATCGGTGATATACGCTGTACCGTTGTCAAGAATACGTTCATCGGCAGTTTGAATATGCGTATGCGTTCCGACAACGGCTGTAATGCGCCCGTCGAGATACCATCCCATAGCTACTTTTTCCGAAGTCGCCTCGGCATGAAAATCACACAGCGTAATATCCGCTTGACCTTTTAATGCCGCTAAGACAGAATCCGCTTTTTCAAACGGTGAATCCAACGGATCCATATACACGCGCCCAAGCAAATTAAAAACCCCGATATTCACGCCTTTAACGACATATACTCCATATTCATCTCCGGGTACCGATTTATGATAGTTTGCAGGCCGAAGAACACGCGGATCATCATCGAGGATCGAATGACCTTCCCGCTGACGCCACACATGATTGCCTGTCGTAATACAGTCAACGCCGGAATTAAACAATTCTCGCACGGTTTCGTGGGTAATACCGCTGCCTCCGGCGATATTCTCGCCGTTGGCAACGGTAAAATCGATCTTGTGTTTTGAAATGAGCAATTGCAACATCTCTTTAACGGCTTTCCGCCCGAATTGGGCAAAAACGTCGCCGATAAACAGTATGCGCAACTCACTTTGCATATTCTATATACCGCTTTTCACGTATAACGTTAATCTTAATCTGCCCCGGATAATTGAGCTCCTGTTCAACTTTTGCCGCAATTTCCTTGGCCATGCCGGAAGCGCGGATATCATCCACTTCATCAGGTACAACTATGATTCGTATCTCGCGGCCTGCCTGAATTGCGAAGGCCTTATCAACGCCACCAAATGACGTTGCAAGTTCTTCAAGCTTCTCAAGACGTTGAATATACGATTCAAGGCTTTCACGGCGAGCGCCCGGACGTGCAGCTGAAAGAGCATCGGCAGCCATAACAAGAATGGCATACGGTGATTCCGGTTCAACCTCGCTGTGATGCGCGCCGATGGCATTGGCAACGATATCCTTTTCGCCGTATTTTTTGGCAAGTTTCATGCCTATTGTGGCATGTGTGCCTTCCATTTCAAAGTCAACGGATTTACCGATGTCATGTAAAAGACCGATACGTTTTGCAAGCTCAACATTCAATTTCAATTCGCCGGCCATAACTCCCATGATGATAGCCACCTCAATACTGTGTTGCAGTACGTTTTGTCCGTAGCTGGTACGGTGTTTAAGGCGACCGAGCAACCGGACAACTTCCGGATGAACATGAGCGATATTAAGATCAAGAATGGTCTTTTCACCGTCTTCTTTAAATTTGCGCTCAACATCTTTACGTGTTTTATCAACGATCTCTTCAATACGACCCGGATGAATACGGCCGTCCTGCACGAGCTTTTCAAGTGATAAGCGGGCGATCTCGCGTCTAATCGGGTCAAAGCTTGATAAAGTAACAGCTTCAGGCGTATCATCGATGATAATATCAACGCCGGTCACTTGTTGTAATGTGCGGATATTACGTCCCTCACGGCCGATGATACGGCCTTTCATTTCATCGTTGGGCAAGGAAACGACCGAAACGGTGTGATCGCTCACGGTGTCAACTGCAGTGCGTTGAATAGCCTCAACGATTATTTTTGTTGCTTCCACTTCGGCACGGTCCAGTATCTCTTCTTTGATACGCTTCGCTGTTTGTTCAGCTTCATCACGGGCATCATCGGCTACTTTTCTCAGGAGCAGTTCTTTCGCCTCATCCCGTGAGATCGCAGCAATACGTTCAAGTTCTTTGATCTCACTTTCACGCAGAACGGCAACCTCTTCGCGTTGTACCTGAAGAATTTTGTTGTCAGCTTCAAGTTTTTTCTCCGCGGTTTCGATATCATGTTCTTTTTTATCAAGAGTTTCCATGCGTTTATCCATGGTCTCTTCTTTTTGAATTAGACGCTGTTCGAATTTCTGTAATCCGCGCGATTTCTCGTCACGTTCCTGTTCAAATTTGCTACGCATTTCATACAATTCACTTTTTGCCATGAGCTGCGCTTCTTTTTTTATCGTTTCTGCCTGTTTATTGGCATCTTCGATAATGCGCTTTGATTCTTTTCCTGCTTTTTTACGGGCGAGCATGCCCAAAAGCGTGGTAATAGCATAACCGGCAACAAAACCTACAATGCCGACAATAATTACCGTTGTGTTCATGTTGATCACCTCCGTCGATTCTATACTGACGGAGAAGCAGACGGATCGTTGCAAAAGATACCCGCGAGTACCGTGGCTTTCGCCTCTTGTTCTGAGGCCCTATAATTAAGTGGGCACCATTTTAACGGCTTTCTGCGAAACGCAGTCCACCGCCATTGACGGCCCCCAGGGCAAAAGTGTTGGCTCAAAAAAAGAAGCCACCACGAATACCGCAGGCGTATATAGTATAGCACACTTACCACTACGGCGCAAGCGCATCATAAATGCCGCTCGATCATCTTTTGCATATCATCGATTTCCGTCAGGAGTTTCCTATGCTCCTCCTGCAGTTTCCAGTATTCCTCTATCACATTTAAAAGGGCAAGCACCAAAACATCTTTCGGGCTCTCTTGCCCCATCCCTTGCCTCACTTCATCAATTCTCTCGTGAACGATCTTAACGATCTCACTTATTTCCTCATCGCTTCTGTCGGAGCGGAGCCGATAACTTTTCCCGAGTATGTCAACATCGATAATGCTCATTTACAACCCCAAGTTGTTTATCGTATCGACCAATTTCGAGATCTTTTCCTTATTCTGTTCATCACGTTCCTGTAACGTCAGGATCTGTTTCTCAAGTTCATTGATATACGCATCTTTTTCATTCATTTGTTTCGCCATATCCGTGACCTTATCGATAAGCCTGTAAATCTTTTCTTCAAGCGTCTCGACGATCTTTTCCATGTAGGCTCCTAACGCAACACACCGTTGAATTGTGTATTAACCCCAGTGATCACTTTTTCGATCTCTTTTGTGATCTCCTGTTCGGTCAATGTACGGTCGGCAGCACGAAACGTTAACGAAAATGCAATGCTCTTTTTGTCATCAGATAATTGTTTTCCTTCGTATACATCAAAGATCTCTACATTTTCAAGTAATGCCCCCGCAGCTTTTCGTATGCAATCCAACAAAGCTGCTGCTTGAGTAGCGCGTTCCACAACAAATGCCAGGTCAAAATATACCGGCGGAAAAACAGAAAACGGCTTGAACGAACGATTTGCAACGTAAGCGTCGGCACATGCCTCCACATCCATTGATACCATCCATACATCGCCAAGATCAAATGAATCCGCTATATCTTTTCTGACCTTTCCGTATGAACAAAGTTCTATGGCACCGGACATAAGTGCAAAGCCGATCCCGGGCTCAAAAACAACCTGTTCACTGTTTGCAATAGTAAAGGTTCCTTTTAAACACTTCTGAATAGAATCAATTACGGCCTTTGCATCATAAAGATCGAGTGTATGTTCACCGGTATAAACGTGTTTTGTATCGGTACCGGTCAACACAACTGTCAGTTTTTCATGCTCACCGCGTTGCTGGTGATACTCTTTGCCCCATTCATACATACGTACCGATTTCTCGCCTCGCTTGCTGTTCAACTCAGCAATCGATAACATCGGCAGTATTCCGTGAGGAGCCAAATATTCCATGTCCTTATTGAGCGGGTTCGTAACCTTATACAGGTCGTTTTCATCATAACCAAGCAATTCGACCTGTTTTTCGTTAATGAACGGAAAGACATACGCTTCAAATATACCGTGTCCATGTAAGCGTTCGGTCACTGCATGCTTGAAGACTCGGGTAACGGATCGTTTTTTCGCGTTAATCGTAATGGTCGGCAATAACGCCGGGATCGTATCATAACCGTATAACCGTGCGATCTCTTCGATCACGTCGATCTCGCGGATGATATCCCAGTAACGTGCCGGCGGTACCGCAATAACGCAGAACGCATCGGTTTCTTTTTCAACGGAAAAATCCAATCGCGCATAATACGACCTAATCGTTTCTTTATCGATAGCAATTCCGAGGATATGCGGGATACGTTCCCAGCGTACTTGAATATGCCGAATCGGATCATAATCCTTATGGGCCTCTGCAACACCTGAATACACTGTTCCTCCTGCATATTCCTGCAAAAACCACGCTGCCCGTTCTGATGCATACAACACATTGTCATAATCCATCCCGCGTTCAAACTGATAGGATGAATCGGTTGAAATTCCCGTTTTTTTCGACGTCTTCCTGATACCGGTCGGCTCAAATAGTGCCGCCTCAAGAATAACAGAATCGGTCGTCTCACGGATCTCTGAATTTTGCCCGCCGATGATACCTGCCAACGCAACGGCTTTTTTACCGTCAGCGATCATGAGCGCCGCCCCGTCAAGGGTCAGATCATGCTCGGCCAATGTTTTAAATCGTTCGCCGTCGACAGCTTTGCGTATAACGATTGAACCGTTCTCAATATATGTAGCGTCAAAAGCATGAAGCGGTAATCCGGTTTCTGTCATGATATAATTGGTCGCGTCAACGATCGCATTGATCGGCCTCAAACCGGTCATAGCCAACCGCGTGCGCACAAAAGCCGGCGATTCAATGGTCGAAACTGATTCAATATATCGCGCGGTATAGCGGTAACAAGCATCGGTATTATCAATACGAACAGAGATCTTCTCAGCGACATTATGCGTCGTCGATTTGAATGCTACAGACGGCTTTGTAAACGGTCGTTCTAATATAAGCGCTATTTCGCGAGCAATACCCATTACCGACAACAGATCGCTCCTGTTTGCAGTTATCTCAAAATCAATCATTATATCATCAAGACCAAGATACGGATGAATAGCATCGCCTTTTTGCGGCTTCGCTGACGCCGGCATGATATAGACGCCGGCTGATTTTTCTTCCAAACCAAGTTCTTCAAGCGAACAGAACATGCCTTCAGACAATTCGCCACGTAATTTTGTGTTTTTAATAATAAGGTCATTGGCCAGATGTGCACCGTCAAGCGCAACAGGCACAAATATTTCCGCCCGAATATTCGGTGCGGCCGTTACGATCTGGACCGTTTTGGAGCCGATGTCAACGCTGCATATTTGAAGACGATCGGCATCAGGATGTTTTTTTAATGACTGCACATACCCGATAACAACATTGGTTATGCATTCTAACGGTTTATAGGTCTCTTCGATATGAAGCCCGGCAGAAGCCAGTTTTCCGCTTATGCTCTCTATAGTAAGCCCGTGTAAATCAACGTATTCACCGAGCCAATTCCACGTCACTTTCATAACGGTTCACATCCTACATTGTCCGAAGCATGCGAAGATCATTTTCGTATAAATATCGCATGTCGGGAATATCATATTTCAACATGGCTATACGCTCAATACCCATGCCGAATGCAAATCCTGTGTATATTTCCGGATCGATGCCCACTGCCTGAAAAACAGCCGGGTCGACCATTCCTGCGCCGCCCATTTCTATCCATCCGCTCCCTTTACACACTTTACAGCCTTTCCCTTTGCAAAAGATACAGCCCATATGGACCTCGGCCGAAGGTTCGGTGAACGGGAAAAACGAATTATCAAAACGCATGTTCAGTGATTCAACCTCAAACATTTCCTGCAAGAATGCCGTTAATACACCTTTCAAATGCGCAAAGGTGATATTTTTGTCTATCATCAATCCTTCAACTTGATGAAAAACCGGCGAATGACTGGCATCAAGCGCATCGCTGCGGAACACACGCCCCGGAGCAATGATCGCTATCGGAGGTTTTTGTGTTTGCATGGTGCGTATTTGGACCGGTGATGTGTGCGTTCGCAACAACATCCCTTTTTGCTTGAGATAAAACGTGTCCTGCATGTCACGCGAAGGATGCGTTGCAGGTATGTTCAATGCATCGAAATTATGCCATTCATCTTCGATCTCCGGGCCTTCCGCGACGGAAAATCCCATGGCCGAAAAGATCTCGTCAACCCGTTTCATAACCGTGGTCAACGGATGTTCCTTGCCGATCACATTACAACGCCCCGGCAAGGTCGGATCAAAAGCCGAAACAGTTGAGACAGAGATCGTTTTTTGCAATTCATCAATATGCTGCTCAAAGTACGAGCGTAATGTATTGACCTCTTTGCCGATAATTTTACGTTCTTCGGGAGAAACGTCCTTTAGACTTTTTAAAAGCGTGAAAACAGTACTTTTTTTACCTAAATACGTTACCCGGACATCATTCCAAGCCTTTTCCGTAGATGCAGATGCAATATCCGCATCGAACGCCCTTTTGAGCGTTTCGAGTTGCTGCCGTAAATCCATCCTTATTCACCCTTTTTCTCCAATATTTCGCGGTCATGTTCGACGATCAAAGCCGATTTGTATCGTTTTAAAAATTCTTCAAGAATGGAATTCATGGCTTTCGTCCGATTTTCAAATAATTTATCGTCCTGAATAATCTTATCAAGCTCTTCAATCAGATACGTTGAGACCGCTATGGTCGTTAATCTATGCATATTCCCACCTCCGCCTTCCTTGCGGCGCGTTACTTTTACGTAAATCTGCGCCGTTTCACTAAGTATAGAGGAAATGCACTGTCAGCGCAAGCGAAAACTCTGCAAGATGAATTGCATAAAAGCTGGAATTGCGGTAATATTTTTAGATTTGAAGAATAAATCGCACTAATTTATCAATACAGAAAACAACAGGACGGTCTGTAAACCCGCCCTGTTGCGTAAAAAAATCAATAAATTTTACCGTCTTGACCGACAGGTTTTTTAATAACAAGGAACCATTGCTCGCTTTCAGTATTTTTCATTTTCTCATTCGCAGCAAATTCTCCAAGCGATTTATCGGGTTGAAAAAACATCAAATTCAACACAAGATTACCGTCAACCTCGCCAAGTATTGTTATAAATCCCTTCACGGTCGGCAATTTCTTACTCACGAGATT
>CAZIJP010000014.1:7925-10258 GCA_964539615.1 uncultured bacterium | reverse complement strand
TTTTTGATAGAAATTTCTCTTAGCTTTTCACCATTAATTTTACAAAATATAACATTAAACGTATCATTTTTAGTAGTTACGTAAAATATTTCATTTTTATAAATACCCATATTAAGCATCGGATTCTGATTCGTAAGTTTTTCCGGTATCCACGCAGCAATGATCTCAGCCTCTTTATTGCCTTTTTTCGGACTGTTCAGATCTTTGATCGTCTCAACCTTCCCGCAACTCCATAGAGCAGCGGCAAAAATAACCGCAAGAACAAAACTCAAACCTTTCATAGCCAACCTTCCTTTCATAATGCCCATTAGACAAATAGACCCATGAAATTGTTTCATTATATGAAATTACTTGTAGTCAACAATGTATTGCCACTGCAAAAGACCGTTTCCAATTATAATCAAACTGAACATCGGCACGCATATCATCACCGGCTTCATGAAGCGGGTCCATCGTATCGATCATCACAGGGCCGTGCCAACCGTCACAATCCGATTGTGATTCGTCTGTGTTCTCGACATATACCGAGGTTGTGCCGACTATTGCCGCAAACCGATCTTCAAGAGCCCAGTAACCGCTGTATACCTGCTTAATACCGACAGCCTGTATCCTGTCCGTTGTGTCCGTCGATACGCTTACACTCTTTTGCTCCATATTGAACACTATCGCACTCATAGGTATCAGCAACGCTCCGGGATGATCGTGTAATCGCCCGATACCGGGGACGGTCAGATCAGGAATGATGATCGTCATTTCATTGCAAACAATCTTATCGCCCAAGGGTTGTAACCGGTTCCTATATACCGCATAACGATCGGTAAGCCATAACTCGTTTTGGGGAAGCCCACCCGCTGACAGAAGCCATGCCGTCAATGCCTTGACCGAAGGCAACGAGTTGAGAATTGATGTATCTCCTGCAATATCTTCAATAAACTTATCACATCCGACATAGGTAAGCATTGTCGAGGCTCCTTTCTGCTAAACAGTTATCATCAAACAACCCGTCGCATTTCCTCTCCTAAGGATCTCGATCATCTCCGGCGAATACATGCATCTGCATTGTAGTATTTCGTGAATCATTCATTATTTTTTTGAAGGAATTTTCCGCTGTGATAATCTTCAAATGCCTGCCGTAATTCCGCCTGTGTATTCATAACGATCGGTCCTCCCCAAGCTATCGGCTCATTAAGCGGCGTGCCTGATACAAATAAAACGCAAGCGCCGTCTTTGCCTGCGGCAAGTTTTACGGAACCTTCGCCTGAAAATTGGACGACCATCCGGTTTGTATACAATTCGGTTTCGTTGTTGACGGTAAGCGAGCCTTGATAAACGTACATGAACACCGAATGCCGATCTTCCGGTTGATGATGGAAGACAGCGCCATCATTGAGTGTGACATCGAAATAGCTACAATCTACCACAATATCCTGAACGGGACCCGAGACACCGTTATACGATCCACAAATGACCTTTACCGACACTCCACCATCTTCAACTATCGGAATGGAACAGGCCTTGACATCACGATATCTCGGATGCATCATTTTATGTTCTTTCGGTAAATTTACCCATAATTGAAAACCTTCCATTTTACCATCATCATCACCTTTCGGCATTTCCTGGTGAATTATACCGCCTCCGGCAGTCATCCACTGCACATCTCCAGGGCCGATCACTCCGGCATTGCCGAGGCTGTCTCCATGTTCAGCGGAACCAGCAAGCATATATGTGATCGTCTCTATTCCGCGATGCGGATGCCACGGAAATCCTTCTTTATAAAACTTCGGGTCGTTGTTGCGAAAATCATCAAATAAAAGAAACGGATCAAACGTTCCGGCCTGCTCATGTCCGAATCCGCGAAACAAGTGAACACCGGCTCCTTCAATGACAGGTGTGCTGTGAAAAACCTTTGTAACGGTTTTATGCTTTGTCATACAAAACCTCCATAGTAGAATGTATAATCTGCTTTCCTGATAAAATGTCAAGAGGATTTATTTACACCGTTTGGCGGATAAGGTTATTGACAAATCACTTGTTAAGAACAGCATAAAATAATACCGCCCTCAAAAATCGCCACGTATCTCGAAATCCGTGTATATGACTTTTGCTATCGTTGTAGATGGTCTTAATCGGCACAAAACTGATGTTAAAACCGGCCTTCACCGCTTTTATGAGTAGTTCGTTCTCAGTATCATAATTATCGGTCTCAAGCGATATTTTTTGTAAAACAGAACGTTGCACACAACGATACCCGCACTGAGCGTCAAGAATAGGCGTATGCAGCAAAACGGACAGCATTTTTGACGTGACCGTATTGGAAAATTTCCGGTGTA
>CAZIJP010000014.1:0-7825 GCA_964539615.1 uncultured bacterium | reverse complement strand
CGTAACAATTATAGACGGGAATAATGATGCAAATAGTGTGTTGCATAGAAAGGGGGCATATTGCCCCCGTGATCATTTATTTACCTGGAATGTCTTGTCGCCTTTTTCGAGAAAATTCACGATCTGGCGTGCTGCGGCAAGCCCTGCGTTAATATTGGCCTCTGATGTTTCAGCGCCTTGTTTTTTGGGGGTTGAATAATAGCGATCGGCATATTTTTCAGCTAATTCAGCATGGCAATCCGGAGCAACATCGCTGATATACTTAAAATCTTCACGATCAGCGAACATATGTTTGAGACATTCTTCACTGATGATCTCTTTACGAGCTGTATTTACGATCGTTCCGCCTTTAGGCATTTTTGACATCAGGTCGAAATGTATGGATTTTTTCGTTTTGTCGTTGGCCGGGATATGCAGGGAAATATAATGACAGGTTGAATATAATTCTTCAACGGAAGCAACCGCTTTGATGCCATCCTTTTGGAACACATCGGCGGAAACAAACGGATCAAAGGCATATATATCCATGCCAAATCCCTTCGCGATCGCAGCAACTGCTTTACCGACATACCCGTATGCATGAATACCGAGTTTTTTTCCGCGAAGTTCAGAACCGGATGTGCCTTTAAACATGCCGCGCGCCATAAAAACCATCATACCGGCAGCAAGTTCCGCCACCGCATTTGAGTTTTGACCGGGCGTATTCATTGCCACAACACCTTTATCGGTAGCTGCAGCACAATCGATATTATCGTAGCCGGCACCGGCACGAACAATGATTTTGAGATTTTTCCCGGCAGCAATTACATCCTTTGTGGCCTTATCACTGCGAATGATCAAACCATCAACATCGGCGACCGCTTTCACCAGATCAGATGGATCGGTGTATTTTTCAAGCATCACCGTTTCATAACCGGCCTCCTGAAAGATCTTCTTAATACCGTCAACAGCAGCCTTCGCAAACGGTTTCTCGGTAGCGACCAATACCTTTCGAGCCATATCACAACCTCCTTTATATCAAAAACTTCGTTTTGTCTGAACAATATTAAATGAGCATCGCCAAATTGTCAATATCATTCGGGATAACACAAGATTAAGTTTTCTATCATTTTTCTTATTTATTTATGACCAATATCGATTAAGTGGGATCGGGGTGAGAGGATTTGAACCTCCGACCACTTGCACCCCATACAAGTGCGCTACCGGACTGCGCTACACCCCGCTGAGAATTTTATACCATGAAAAGGTTCATTTATCAACAGAAAAAACCTTATAACTCATCTTGCCGTTCTTTTTCACTTCATACATTGCAGAATCGGCCTGGGACTGCACAGTCATCGGCTCTTTAGCCAATGCTGGATAGTGAGAGACGCCGATGCTTACTCCAAGTTCGGCATTGATCTTCTCTTTATTGAGAAAAGTATGCGACTTCATGTATTTCAACAATTTTTCAGAAAAAGCAACCGCATCGTTTATACTTTTTTCCCGCAATAAAACGATAAATTCATCACCGCCGTACCGGAAAGCGTAATCTTTATCGGATATCATGGTGCGTAATACATTGGCAAATTCGACAAGGGCCGTACTGCCAAATTTGTGCCCGTGATTATCATTGATCAATTTAAAATTATCCAAATCCATGAATAAAAAGGCAAATGATGTCTCGGTTTCCATAAATTTATCCATGACATGATGGAGTTTACGAAAGTTAAATAATCCCGTTAGATGGTCTAGCAGGGTAAGAGAATAGGTTTTCTCAAGCAGATAGGTGTTTTGTATGGCCACTGCAGCCTGTTCTACCAATATTTCTACGATCTTCTGGTCATCTTCCGTGAAAAAACGGTTATTTTTTTTATTCACAACCTCAACAACACCCAGAAGCTCATTGCGATATACGATAGGCACACAAATAACACTTTTTGTCTGAAATTCAACCTTTTCGTCCACACCTTTGAAAAATCGATCGTCCTGTCGGGTATCTTTCACAAGAACGCTTTTCTTATGTTCTGCGGCCCATCCCACTATACCCGTACCATACGGTATGCTCATACCCATAAGCTGTTGGGATTTCTCACCGATAACAAATTTAAACTCAAGGGTATTTTTTTCTTTATTATACATGAGAAGCGACCAACCTTCTCCATCCACCAGATCTCCAACTTTTTCCATCAAGCGAAGAAGGATCTCATCTAACTTGATCGTCGAGTTGAGAATCTTACTGACCTCATTGATCATTTTCAATTGGTGTACTTTTTTCTTTAATGTTTTAAGTAATACGTCATTCTCGCGGGTGAG
Organism: uncultured bacterium; assembly: GCA_964539615.1. Taxonomy (GTDB): domain Bacteria; phylum Macinerneyibacteriota; class Macinerneyibacteria; order Macinerneyibacteriales; family CAYRFE01; genus CAYRFE01. The sequence continues at coordinate 5,530 of CAZIJP010000014.1, read as the reverse complement.
TTTGTATTGAAATAATCCTTCTTTAACGCTGGCCACAAGCTCGAGTTCATCAAACGGCCGCGTAAGAAAATAGCGTACTCCCATACGCATTGCTTTCCGTAATGCATCGGCGCTGCTTTTGGCCGAAATAATGACCAGCGGCATCGCGGAATTTTTTTTAGCAACGATCCGCTCAATAAAATTCATGTCGTCATCTAATGATGTATCGAGATCAAGGATAAGAAGATGCAACACATCTTGTTTGAGATAATCTAAAAGGATCTTTTTGTCTTTGACAATGACCGGACTGAACCCGTTTTTTGCCATGATCAACGGCAAAGCAAGCACATCTTCCGCACGAGTATACAACGCAACAGTGTAATTCATAGCTGTATTATACTACATTCAGGCCTATTTGTGCCATCAAAATTTATTAAACCGAAACTTTTGAATGGGGCACCCCGCTTATCAGTTGGCGACCCGGGATTGAAAATGATCTTTTCATTGTCGTAGGTTATTATCGGTTGATGAGAATGACCGTAAATAAGAATATCCCAGTCCTCTTCATCAAAACAAGACCTGATCGCTTTTTCAAGGGTTGCTGGCGCTCCCCATCCGTGAATGACGGCGATTTTCCAGTCTTCAATAGTGATACATTGTTGAGCAGGCAGTACGGACGAAAGGGGAACATCATCCATGTTCCCCATCACGCCGACAACATCTTTGCCGAACGATAAAATATATTCATAATAATCCATGGTGGTAAAATCACCGGCATGAATTATCAGATCGCAGGCATTAATATGATCGCATACAATGTCGGATAATCGGTGTGAATGGGTGTCGGATAAAACGACAACCGATGTCATTTACCGTTTCCACTCGTTTTTATGACGATTCAAACGTGCTTTCTTTTTCCGTTTGTGTTTGTTGATCTTAGCTTTTCTTCTTTTCTTAATAGAACCCATTGCGGCACCCCCTTACTTTTTGGTATTTACCCGTTCCTTTAATTTGGGAGACGGTTTAAAAGATGGTATCGTTTTCTGAGGAACTTGTATTTTTTCATCGGAATGCGGATTACGTGCCACGCGGGCTTTACGCTTAAGTGTTCTGAATGTCCCGAAACCGCGTAGTTCAACGGTATCTTTTTTTTCAAGGGATTGAGACACCGATTCAAAAATAATATCTACGATTGCAATGGCATCCTTCTTGCTGATGAAGTCATAGTGCTCGATGATTTTATCCGCCAGATCGCTCTTCGTCATACTACCCCCTTAACACCGCTAACGGTGTTTTTTGAACATCCGAATTTCGCGCTCAGGAAACATAACACAGTGTACATATGCTGTCAAGTTTAAATATAGTTATCAGTTAAGAAACTTGTGATAACTTCTGTCAGATATTTTTTACTTGCAGGCAACCGAACGACCGTTCTTCCAACCGCACAAACAGTCGTATTATCGGTCAATAGTAGTGTTTTCACATCACGGATTAGGCCGGCATTATCGGTAATCACAACACATGTTTCGTGTGATTCAACTATTTCAAGCCGCTCAATGATACGTGTAACCATTCGGCAAACAACAGAATCGTCACAATCAATCGTTATCATAGGGACTTAAACAAGCGCCTAATTCGTCATGGATCAATCCGTTTGAAGAAAGAATACAATCAACAGTCGGCACCCATGCTGTACCGTCAAACAGAGATGTTTTTCCGCCGGCTTCTTCAACGATCAAAGCTCCTGCAGCCATATCCCACACTTTCAATCCGGTTTCCCAATACCCGTCAAACCGTCCGCAAGCCACATAGCATAGGTCCAGCGCGGCAGATCCCATCCGTCGCGTGCCTTTCGCTTTGACGGTCACACGTCCAAAATTATCAATATTATTATAATTGGTCTCTGTAAGCGTATACGAAAATCCGGTAGCCAATATTCCGTCTTTCATTGCGCAACGGGTGGAAACACTTATCGGTAAATTATTTAAATAAGCGCCTTTCCCTTTGATCGCATGGAACAATTCATCACGCAACGGATCATACACGATACCGAAAATCGGGCCTATATCGATCAATGCGATCGTAACGCAAAAGTGCGGAATCCCAAATGAAAAATTATTCGTTCCGTCGAGCGGATCGATCACCCAATACGGCCCGGAAGAACAATTCCCGCCGCTTTCTTCCGCAACAACAGGAAAATCGAATCTGTTTAAAAAGTTTTTCAACAATTGTTCAGAAGCAAGATCATAGTTGGTCACAAGCTCGCGGCCGTCTTTTGATGTAATGGTCTTGCTGGAATCGGAAAAGCCCTGCTTAAGCAGGGCTCCGGCTTTTTTAACTTCTTCTATACAGGATTGATACGCGTCAAACACGATATGGTCATTCATTATTCAATTTTACATCTGCCTCACGCAGTAAAAATTCAAGTTTCTGGATGATCTCAACGGCACGATCGATCTTTGATGATTCTTCCTTAATAAGATTTATTCGGATATTAAGATCTTCCATCATCATGTTCATATTGTCAATTTTCTTGTCAATTGAATCAAATACTTCTTTTTTCGACAACAGTTTTCCCATTTTCGTCTCAATATCTTTATACGTTGACGCGACCTGTTCGATCTTGGCCTGTTCATCCATGATGAATTTTTTCTTTTTATCCAACTCAATGATGCTTTCATTTGCCTCATTGATCGTATTGCTGATATTTTCATATTTACGCTCGGCCATTTCAATAAATGCATCGTATTTTTCCAAATTGCCCATATTTGAAGCAAGCGCATCAAGGCGTTTATCAACAGTATCCAATTTTTGCTCATAATTCTTCAAACGAACTTCTTCTTTGGTGACACGACCGATACGCTCATCAACACGGTCACTCAAAGAGCCGAGCATTTTCATACGGTCGTCAAGATCGGATACGACGGTATGTTTCTCATCAATGTCTTTCTGCATCTTTTTCAATTCTTCAGACTTCTGATCGATAGCGGTAATGGAAACGTTCACCGAGTCGGCTTTGGTGATCGCTTCTTGAACGATATCCATTTGCCCGCGTGTCTTATCAAAGATGCCTTCAAGTTCTTTTTTTAATAATTCCGCACCCTGATGTTTCTTGGTTATTTCATTTTCAGCCGCATCAAGTTTTTCAGATAGAGCAGTGATCTTGTTCATGCGTTCTTCATGCTTCATCAGGTTAGCCTCAACCGATACGACGTCACGTTCGATACCGTCAATTTTACCGGCTTGTACGTTAAGATCATCAAGCACAACCTGCATGCTTTCGATCGACTTTTGCATCATTTCCAGGTCAACCTTACGGTCAAGCTGAATTTTCATTTTTTCATCAACTTCACCGATCATCCCCATTAGCGAAGCAACCTTATCATTTATTGCGTTGATATTCTTTTCACGGTTCGTAATCTGATCCATTTTTTCGGTGATATTTTTATGTTTATCAGAAATATCCTTAACCCGTTTATTGATCTCGTCCAATGACAAAGTTGATAGTTTTTCATTGAACTCATTTAATTTACCGTTTACATCGGTATAGGTAACCTTGAATTGTTCGGCACGAGCATCGAGTTTACGAAGTTCCCCCATCTGAGCATTGACCTTGTCGATCTGTTGCTCCATCGTTTTCAATGTTGAACTTATTACGTCGACTTTCTTTGAATAATCCGCTACAAGAGCATTTTTTTCATCAAGCGAAGCGAATTGACGCGCGGCCTCGGCTTGTTTTTGAGCCAACAGATCAAACTGTTGCCTGATCTCGGTAATTTCCTGCTCTTTTGTGCTTATTGTTATTATCTTATCATCGATCGATTGCAGATAGGTATTCAGTTGTTCGATTTTTACACTTACGGATTCAATATTCTTCGAAAAATCAGATAACTTCACAACATCTTGCTGAACTTTATTAATATCTTCTTTAATCCCCGTTAACCGCTCATTGTACATGGTAAATATACGTTCCTTAGACTTCACATCATCAACTTGAGCGGCAAATTCACGTTTAACCTGTTCCATATCATTTAATTTGTTCTGCAGTTCTGTTATCACGGCTTTGCGTTCTTCGAGATTTCTGATCTGAACGGTCACTTGTTCATAACTGGCCTGCACGGCGCTCATCTGTAATTCAAGGTCTTTGATAGACTTCCGGCCTTCATTGATGGATTTGATCTTGGAGTCATTTTCCCACAACAATGTATTGAGTTTACCGGCCTGTTCGTTTGCCTTTTGAACGAGATCTTTTTGGATCTCAAGAGCTTTTATCTTAGCGTCAACACGAACTGCAAGTTGATTAAGCGAATCGATTTCCTTTTTAACTTCAACGTAGAGGGCTTTCTCTTTTTCAAGCATGCCGATATTCTGGTTCAATGAAGCGATACGTTCATCATATTGTGTCAATGCCTGATTTGTTTGGGAAAGTCCTTTGTCGATATCATTGAAGATCGTAGTAACAGATGTCTCTTTTTCTTTGATTATTGATTGAAAATCGCTGATGATCTTTTCGCGCTGCTGCATAACATTTTGCGAAAATTCATCTTGACGTTTTACAGCATCGGTAACGGATTTATCCAATGTCACGGCCTGTTGGGTCAATCCGGCAACCTGTTGCTCAATAGCTGTCATTTTGCCTTTGCAGGATTCCACCGTGCCGAATTGAGCGATCAATTCTTTTAATTGCTTATCGATGGTCACCGTTTGAGTGGTCATTTCTTTTGCTTTTGCATCAAATGCATCCGCCTGTTTATCAAACGATACCATTTTATGCTCGGTTTTATCTTGAAGGTTTGCATACTCCAATTCAAATTTTTTGATCTTATCCGTTAAGGCAATAAAACCCTTTTCAATCGTTTTTACGGTCTCATCATAAGCATTGACTTTATCGACTTTCGCCTGCATACCCTTTATGGTCTCGCTTACTTGCAAAGAATCTTTCTTCTCATTTTCAAGATTTACGGAAAGGACATTAATATCTTTACGCGCTTTTTCGATCAATCCTTCATAAGCCTTCAGCTCTTTCAATCCTTTATCGATCTCTCCAACGATCTCGCTCTTGCTTTTCTTTGCTGATTCCATATCACCGTTGATGCGCTGGATGGATTCATTGAGCTTAGCCATTGACTTCTCAATGGATTCTATCTTTGACTCATACGCACGCGTATCTTTATCCTGACCCTGCAGTAATTCGGTAAGCTTTCTGCTACGGTCTACGATCTTTTCATATTGCTCGATCTGTTTTTCAATATCCTTGAAATGTTTTAACCGACCGTTAATATCCGATTCCTTGCCCATTATTTGTTGAATCATTTTATTAAGCTCGGACTTAGTATGATCGAGTTCCTGCAGGTAACGGTTATACTCTTTACGGATATCTTCGGTGCCTGGCATTTCATTCTTTTTCATGAGCAACCTCCTGTGATAGTAAACAATTTGTCTTTCGTACCATTATAAGGAAGAGCGAATAAAAAGCAACTCTTTTTATTTAAATTACCCGTATTGATCATTATTTCCCGATCACAGTAAAATTTATCCGATCATGCGTTTT
>CAZIJP010000013.1:0-31722 GCA_964539615.1 uncultured bacterium | reverse complement strand
GCCACGGCAAATATCGTCAACACATACGGTAAAATCATGACCAATTGCGACGGGATCTGCGGATAATGCATTTGGATGATCATCTGCACACTGTCGGCAAACCCGAAAAGCAAGCTAGCCCACAATGCTCCCATTGGCCGCCACCGCCCGAATACCATCGCTGCCAGCGCCATAAATCCGCGGCCGGCAGACATGCCTTTCGTAAATTGCGAGAGCATACCGATCGACAGATACGCACCGGCAATACCTGCACAAGCGCCGGAAATGATCACGGCAAAATACCGCACCGCATATACATTCACGCCGGTCGTTTCGGCAGCGAGCGGATGTTCTCCCACAGCGCGTATTCGTAATCCTATAACTGTTTTGGATAGCATAAATTGCAAGAGAACTATGATCGCATATGCGATGAAAACGATCACCGACACACCGCCAGTTTCAGGCAATTTGACCACGGCAGGCGTATTCCCCGATTGATTGAACAATATACGCATCATGAATACGGTAAATCCTGCGGCAAACAAATTTACGGCTATACCTGACACAATTTGATTTGCTTTACATGAAATGGTCAATAACCCGTGCAAGGCTCCCATGACCGCTCCGGTGATCAAACCGGCGATCAAACCCAGCCACGGATTACCCGTGTAATAGGATGTTACGGCAGCGGTGAACGCTCCGGAAAGCATCATACCTTCCAGTCCTATGTTCACGACACCGGCAGATTCGCTGACGGCCGCGCCTGCTGCAGTCAATGCGATCGGGCCGGACCTTATGATCGTATTAAGCAGAAGTAATCCCATCAACTCGGTCATAGTTTCACCGTCGAATAGCGTAGCTTTTTGAATAATTGCCTCATATGACCGAAACCGTTCTCGGCAACGATAAATATTATGATCAAAGCCTGAATGATGATACTGATCTGGTTGGGCACTCCCATCTCAAACTGCATGTTCATCGCACCCGTCCTGAGAAGACCGAACAAAAATGCCGCGGCAATGATCCCTGCAGGATGATTTTTACCGACCAACGCCACCGCTATGCCGTCAAATCCGTATTCGGCCATACTGCCGAGAATATACCGGTCTTGGTTCACTCCGCCAAGCACGCGCTCCGCTCCGCCGAGCCCGGCTGCAAAACCGCTGATAAGCATGACGGCCACCGTTATCATGGCTGTGTTGATGCCGGCATTTTTTGCCGCATGTATGTTCTGGCCGACGGCACGAATCTCATACCCGATCTTTGTCCTTTCCATGATGAACCATAAAAGAATGACAACAGCGATACCAATGATAAAACCGACGTTCAATGATGTCGGCGGTAATATCGACGGCAATTTTGAAGCCTCGGTAATAGGTGGCGTTTGGGGGCTCGGCCCGGTCAACCCGCCTTCCTTCATAAGCGTGTTCAGCATATAGAGTTCTATGGAATAAGCTATATAGTTCATCATGATGGTCGTGATGACCTCATGCGCGCCGAATCGCGCCTTCAAATATCCTGCGACACCGGCCCACAGCATCGCGGCGATAGCCGCGACCGATAATGCAACCGCAACATTATTAACAGCTCCGATCGTTGTGAATGCTCCCACGGCTGCCGCCGCAAGTCCGCCGAGGATCATCTGCCCTTGTACGCCGATATTAAATAATCCCGCACGGAATGTGAAAGCCACTGCGGCTCCCGCAAACAACAGCGGTGTTGTCTGTATGAGCATTACGGCAAAATCATTTTTCCCCGCAAAGATCCCTGAAATAAGTATCCAATAAGCCTGAAACGGGTCTTTTCCCATCAACGCTATGATAACGGCCCCGACCGCCAAGGCGGCCGCAACGGCGATGACCGGATACCAGTTTACTGTTCGCATACTACGCTTCCCGTCATTGCCATGCCCAGTACGGCTTCGTTTATATCAGTGTTGTTGAATATTCCGTTAAACCGCCCTTTATACATCACGGCGATCCGATTGCTTAATGCGGTGATATCGCTCAACTCGGCGGAGATCAGAATTACCGCTTTCCCTTCAGCGGCTTTCTTTTTAAGCAAGGCATGGATCATCTCTATAGCTCCGATGTCAACACCGCGTGTAGGATGCACCGCAAGGATCACCGGCACATCCGGCGTTAATTCCCGCGCAACCACAAATTTTTGTTGATTTCCGCCTGATAACTGCGAGAACGGCATTGCAGGGTCCGATACTTGCACGTTGTGATCGTCAATAAGATGTTTGGTGTGATCTGCTATGGCTGTATTGAGCAATATACCCTTTCGTGAAAAACTTTTTTGATATCCCAGTATTGCATTTTCAGCAACGGTAAACCCCGATATGGCAGCATGCTTATGTCTGTTCTCAGGAATATGCGCAATAAGAGTTTTCCGCTCGGCAATGGTAAACTGATCGATATTCGTCCCGTTTATCATGACGGTACCTGAATGATCTGCCAAACCGGTCATCGCAAGAGCAAGTTCCGTCTGGCCGTTGCCGTCAACGCCTGCTATCCCGAATATCTCCCCGGCTCGCACGGAAAACGAAAGACCATCAACGGCGATCGTGCCGTTACTGTTTTTGACACACAGCTCGCTGACGGAGCAAACCGTTTCGCCGACAACGAAACGTTCGTTTACGTGCGGTTTTAAATCCCTGCCTATCATGAGCCCGGCGATCTGCGATTGTGTCGTATCAGGCACATCAAATCTACCGACAACAGCGCCCTTTCGTAATACCGCCACCGTCTCGGCTATATCAAACACTTCCTGTAATTTATGCGTGATGAAAATGACCGTTTTTCCGTCGGAGCGCAACTGACGCATGATCGCATACAATTCTTTCACTTCAAGCGGTGTAAGCACTGCCGAAGGTTCATCAAAGACGATAACGGATGAATTTCGGAACAACACCTTCATGATCTCGATGCGTTGCTGCTTACCGACCGACAAATTCCCTACCGTATCATCCGGGTGTATGTTAAAGCCGTAGCGCTCGGATACTTCCTTGACCTTATCGCGTGCCGCTTTCATGTTCAATAGTCCGTATCGATGTAATTCGTTCCCTAAAATAAGATTTTCGGCTACCGTAAGTGTCGGTACCAGCATAAAATGCTGATATACCATTCCGATACCGAGCCGTGCAGCTTCTCCCGGATCAGTAATACTTATTGTTGTTCCGTTAAGAACTATTTCACCGCTGTCGGGTTCATACAGCCCGTTGACGATCTTCATGAGCGTAGATTTGCCGGCACCGTTCTCTCCGACGATCGCATGTATCTTGCCAAGTTCAAAGGACAAGGATACTGTATCATTGGCAATCAATGAGCCGAATGTTTTTGTTATGGAACAGAGATCAAATGTTGATTTTTTTTTGCCGTTTTCCATGGGTGATAGTATAACCGAGAAGAATTATGATGTCATCAAAAATGTAAGCTGAACGATCTCCGTTGCTTTAAGCACCGAACCACGGAATATAATAACACATGATTATACCGACTATCGCGGCATATACTCCCGCCACAACGTCGTCCATCATGATCCCCCACCCGTTCTCCATTCGGTCGAATGCACAGACCGGATACGGTTTTACAATATCAAAAAAGCGGAACAGTATAAATCCCAGAAGATAGGCCTTCCATGATAACGGCAACATCGCAAGAGCAATGGTCTGGCCAACCACCTCGTCGAGCACAATTTGCTTTGCGTCAGGTTTCCCGAAAAATTCCACAGACCGTTTCGCACAAAACGCTCCGGTAACGGTCACAACCGCTACCCAGATAAAGTTGTATAAACCTGCGGAATGCAACCAAAAATATAATAAAAGAACTGCGATAAAACTGCCGAACGTCCCCGGCGCAACGGGGAATTTCCCTGCTCCGAAAACGGAAAGATATTCGCGTATCAACCCGTCGCCGAATTGCTTCGGTGATATGGCTTTTTTGTTTTTTTTAAAATAATCGATGCCGGAATATACGGTCACCGCCAACGTAATATACAAAAGGTACAGATCGATCGAATCAACCCATGACGGTAAGGTTACAAAGGTAAAATACGCGTTGTTGATCACAATGAACGAAACGATGATCGTGATCATTTGAATTGTCGTTTTAACCTTACCGCTTACTACTGCAGCTATAGCTTTGCCGTGTCCGAGCGCTACGGAACGATGCAGCGTTATAAGCGTTTCACGCGCCAGCAGAACGATCACGACCCATAACGGATAACGGTCAAGATATACGAGCAGGAAAAATGCCGAATAAACTAACAATTTATCGGCCAACGGGTCCCAAAACTTCCCGAAATCAGACACAACATCATATTTCCGCGCCAGATATCCGTCAATGCTGTCTGTAATGGCTAGAAAGATAAAAAGCACGGCGCCGATAAGGATAGAATAGTCGCCGTAAAACGATTGTGCTAAAAAAGGGACCAAATAGAACGGGATCAAAACGATCCTGATGATCGTCAATATATTAGGAATATAGCGTATCAATGATCTCACCTTCCAAATCGTATTCGTAGCTGTCTACGATACGTGTTTTATACAATTCGCCTGCTTTCGCATCTTCTCTGTCAATATACACGACACCGTCTATCTCAGGCGCATCACACCACATACGGCCTTCTTCGCCAGTATGATCGATCAGCGTCTCTACTTCCTGACCGACAAAACGCTCCAATTGCTCAGCGCTTATTTCCATCTGCAGCTGCATTAATTCCTCAAGCCGTGCATTTTTGATATCTTCCGAAACCGGATCGCCTAGTACAGAAGCAGAGGCTTTGTCCTGCATGGAATATGCAAAAACACCAACCTTATGAAATATACCTCTATTTACGAAATCGCGCAATGCAGAAAACGCAGTTTCTGTTTCTGTCGGAAATCCGGTGATAAAGGTTGTGCGCAATACGGGATCGGAAAAACGCTTATATATACGGTCGATACATCGTTCTATGTCGGCTATGGAATACGGACGGTTCATGGACCGAAGAACTTCGGCGTCAACATGCTGCAGTGGAATATCAAAATACGGCAATATCCCGTTATCCTTCATGGCTTGAAGTATTTCATCGTTAATTTTGCGTATGTCCATATACATGAGCCGTTTCCAATGAAAGTCAAATGTACCTAACAGCTGAATAAGGTCAACGACAGTTGATCCCCTGCTGTCTGAGCCGTAAAACAAGGTGTTTTGAGACACAACGATAAGCTCTTTGATCCTTTTATCTGCTGCCAAAACAGTAAGTTCATTGCGGATCGAGTCAAGCGACCTGCTTCTGAGCCCGCCGCGTATCAATGGTATCGTGCAGTATGAACAGGCCATATCACACCCATCGGATATTTTTACAAACCGTGAATGCGGCATTGAAAGAGGTATGCGGTCGGAATAATCGCCGATATAACCTTTTTCATCAGCATTGACGGAAGCACCGCCGGATAATACGGTCACCACATCGTTATACTGCGAAGGTTTGAGCCAAATATCCACTTCCGGGATCTCATCGGCAAGTGCTACAAAGTCGGTCTCAACGATACAGCCTGCGCCTACTAAAACGACAGGATGATCGGCGTGTTTTTTATACTCGACAGCTTCGATGATCGTATCTACAGCCTCTTCTTTTGCAGCATCAATGAAAGCGCAGGTGTTGATGATCACTACATGTGCATGGTCGTATTCGCTCAATGTATATTTTCCGGAAGCTGTAAGTAACCCTGCGATCTGTTCAGAATCTACAGTATTTTTGTCACATCCAAGTGTTACGATATAAAACGGGATCTTCGCCACTAGTTACTCCCGAATGTCTTACGCATACTTGAAAAGCTGAACAAACCCGGCTGGTCCTCACCCTCGGCCAGAGAGGAAAATGTATATTTCACGATATTGCCGGTCTTTAAATGAACCGACATGACCGTCGGATATTTCTTGGCAGTTTTAAACTCGCAATTGATCGTGCCGATATCGCCTGTGGCATCGGACTTTGACTCGAGCCGATAAATGCGGCTTGCGATCGTTTTCACCGTAAAGTATTTGTTCAGCTCGCCGAGCATGGTGAATGGCGATATGAAGACAATATCCTCAAGTTTTCCGCCGCTTTCCTCGTCGTCGTCAAAATTGTAGATCTTATACCCGTTATCATTGGTCACAATGATCTCTTTATCGGGAGCCGTATATTCTATACGGAAATATTTTTCGGGCTTGTACCATAAAATGCCTTTTGCCGATGAGGTTTGTATACCGTCAAAAGACAGTATCTGCTGGGTAAATCCCATCTTCACGATCTTCATTGAACGGATCATAGCACTGAAATCATCAAGCTCCGTCGCCATGATCGCCATGATCGCTACGGTTGATGCCAGCCAAAATAAAATAATTATCTTTTTCATTCATTGCTCCCATTCACTATGGTATCAAGTGTTTCCAATTCCGCAATGATGGTTCGCGGTTTTGCTCCGTCAGCAACATCCACAATACCGTCTGCCTCTAGGTCTTCGATTATTCGGGCGGCTCGGTTATATCCGATACTGAGTTTCCGTTGTAAAAATGATGTCGATATAGAATCGTTGCCCGCAGACAGATTGTTGTAAACGATCCGCAACGCTTCCTGATACAGATCATCTCGGTTGGATGCATCGCCGATCTTCACTTCGCGCTGATCATTAAATTGGCGGGTGAATTCATCGTTGGGAGGAGGAAGTTGTTTGAGATATTGAACCGTCTTGGTTATTTCCGGGACAGTTACCAAGGCTCCCTGCCCGCGAATAAGCTCGCCGGTGATCTTCAAATACAGGAAATCCCCCTTGCCGAGCAGGCTTTCTGCGCCGTTCTCATCCAAAATGATACGCGAGTTGCTTTTTGAAGCAGTTTTATAGGCAATGCGCGAAGGGAAATTTGCTTTAATGGTACCGGTGATAACATCGGCAGACGGGCGTTGGGTGGCAAGTATGAGGTGTATGCCTACCGCACGCGCCATTTGTGCCAGGCGAATGATAGCATTCTCGGTATCAGGACCGGTCGTCATCATAAGGTCTGCCAGTTCATCGATCATGATGACCAGATACGGGATCTTTTGGTCGGGAAATTTTTGATTATAGGATTGGATATCACGCGCTCCGTTGTGAGCAAGGAGCTTATACCGTCTATCCATCTCAAACAACGCCCATTTCAGCGTATTCACCGCTTCGGCAGGTTCTACGATGACATTGGTCAGTAAATGCGGGATACCGTTGTAATAAGGAAATTCAAGCCGTTTAGGATCGATCAGGATAAGCCTGAGGTCCGTATACGGCGTCTTATATAATAAACTCATGATGATCGTATGTATACCGATACTTTTACCGGACATGGTCGCTCCGGCTATAAGAAGATGCGGCAATTCCTCAAGATGAACGATTATCGGTTCCCCGTCCATACCACGCCCAAAGCCGATCGCCAAAGGTGATGTGCTTGCGGCAAATTGCTTGGTCTCGATAAGCTCGCGTAAGGAAACAAATTCACGTTTCGTATTCGGCACTTCGATGCCGATCGTACCCCGCCCCGGAAGCGGTGCAATGATACGCACGGTGTCTTTACTGAGCATCAACGCCAATTCTCTGTCAAGCGATTCAAGTTTATTGATCTTCGTGCCGCGCTCTACCGACATTTCATACATCGATGCCATCGGGCCGCAACTTACTCCGATCACAGTGGCGCTGATGTCAAAATGAGCGAGCGATTCTTCCAAGAGACGTGCCGTCTCATCAGTATTTTCTTTGTCGGTCCGTTTCGGCAACGTATTGAGCAGATCAGCCGGGGGAAGCAATGATTCCGGCACTTCGCCGTTCGTTAAAAGCGCGACCGGCTGACGTTCGCGCGAATGATCTTCAAACGGAAGCTCGGGGTCTTTTGTGAGAGGCAACCGTTGTTCGCGAACAGCGGGCAATGTATCTGACCGTTTCTGAGGCACATAAAAATATTCGCGCTCTTTATCAATAGTTTTTTTGTCGTTTTTACCACTCAATTTACCGTCATCTTTTTTACCGTCGTTTTTTTCATTGCCTTTATCGCCGATACCGGTGTCACGTTTTAAATGAGCCTTGACCGTTATCCACAATGCAGATAACCATATGCCAAGCGCTATCAGCACCTTTTTAAAAAGAAATTTGAAAAATAATATAGATGTGATAAGCATCCCGACCAACAATACCCAATGCGCTCCGATCACACCAAAATACCGTGCAAAAAAACCATGCAGCATTGCAGGCAATGCCCCAGATCCCTTGTCCCAGACCTGATATTTACATACTGATACTGCGTGAAACTCCAAAATTACGGATAAAAATATAAAGAAAAATGTTGCAGATATTATTTTTAATGTATCATACCGTAATTTGTTGAACAGAAGAACCGCACCCCAATAAAATAGTCCGATAGGCAGGACATATGCCAGGTTGCCGAAAATAGTAAGCGTGATATACGATATCCACGCCCCGAGCACACCGATCATGTTCACAACCGATTGGCCGGAATTAGGCGGATCGGTGGGGAAAAACGTAATTATACTTAAAAAACACAAAACGGCAAATGCTATAAGCGCAATGCCGGCCACTTCATGTTTTAACTCTTTTTCAAGCGGTTTTTTCTCTGTCATTTCTTACAAAATATAATATAAAAGCGTGGCAAACGCAAGTAAAAAGAGATACCAGCTGAACCACCGTAAGCGGCCTTTTAAAACTGTCGCCACAAATAAGCGTATCGATAAATAACCAACAATTGCCGCAATTAAAAATCCTATCAAATAAAGCATTAGTGTTCCGCCGTTCATAACGGTTTTATCAATGTCTTTAAATTCTAAAAAGGCAGCGCCGGCGATCGCCGGTATTGAGATAAGAAATGCAAATTGCGCAGCCATCTTACGCTCTATTCCCATAAACAATGCGCCGATAATGGTGAATCCTGAGCGAGATACGCCGGGTAATATCGCAATGGCTTGAAATAAGCCTATGATCAATGCTTTACGCAAAGTTAGTTCGTTGTTTTTTTCCGATATTCGATCGTCGGATATTCGATCGGTCAACCACAAAAGTATACCGGTGAATACCCACCCTCCGATAATGACCGGGATCATCGAATATGTTTCCTCAAATAAGGATTTTCCGGCTATGCCGATCACTGCTGTTACACTTGTTGCGGCAATGATATATCCTGCATATGTCCAGCTTTTTTTATCTTTTTGCATCATACCTTTAAGCAAATCGAGGATCTCCTTACGGTAGACCCATAGTACCGCACATAATGTTCCCAAATGTAATACTACCGTAAAAAACACGGACGGTTCTTCACCGAGCAATTGGGTCATCACTACCAAATGTCCTGACGAACTTACCGGTAAAAACTCGGTCAATCCTTGAACGATCGCTAAAATAATAATGATATACAGTGCCACGGTATCATCCTTTCGTTAAACAGGCGCCCGAAGGCGCCTGTGTCCGCTTTTTATTTATTTCGTGGAAGAGATTGTTCAGATACGATCAGGTCACTGAGAATATTCATTGACTCATCAAGATACGCGTCTTTTTTCAAAGCAGTATACCAATCTTCAAGTTTCTTCTGGCGTTCAGGGATTTCTTTTTTATCGATCTCAGGGAATTTGAAATAATTCATCTCTTTTTCAAGCTCCTGCATACGATTCACGCTTTTACGAATCTTTTCAAGATCGGTCAATGCCTGCTCAAGGTTCAATGTTTCTTCCGTTTTTTCGGTATTTTCTTTTACGCGCAATGCTTGTTCGTCAAGAAGCTTAAACAATTCGCTTTTGGCGATCCTTTTCTTGCTTCGTTCACGGAGATACGAATAATTTATCGGCGTGCTGGACCATTTCTTATAGTATGCGGGGCGAATGGTATCCCACGGCAAATAATAATCCAATGTTTTCTCGCCGTAAGGAATATACGAGAACATATCCGGGAAAACAATATCGGGTTCAACACCTTTATATTGGGTAGATTCTCCACTGACACGGTAAAATTTCTGCACGGTCAACGTGAGCGAACCAAGCGGTTTATACGGATTATATTCACGCCCGACGATCTCATCCATATCGATAATATTTTGGACTGTACCTTTTCCGAACGTGCTTTTTGTGCCCACGACAACGCCTCTGCCGTAATCCTGAATTGCCGCGGCAACAATCTCAGAGGCAGATGCGCTGAAACCGTTCACCATCACGACCAACGGACCATCATACACAACATTGGCGTCATAGTCATTCAATTCTACGATCTTATTGACACCGTTGCGAACTTGAACGACAGGACCGGTCTTGATGAACAAACCTGCCACGCGAACGGCATCATCCAATGCGCCGCCGGGATTATTCCTGAGGTCGAGAATCACACCGTCAACTTTTTGTTTTTTCAGCTCTTCCAATTCACGGCGCACATCATCGGTGCTGTTGCGACTGTTGTTGTTGTCAAAATCACGGTAAAATTTCGGCAACAAAATATACCCGTATTTTTTTCCGGTCTTTTCATTCACGATCACCGTGGATTTTGCATAGGTCTCTTCAAGTAAGACAACATCGCGAACGATAGGAATTACGACAATGCGACCATCGGGTTTTTTAACGGTCAACTTGACCGTAGTCCCTTTTTTACCGCGGATCAGTTTTACGGCTTCATCAACGCTGAACCCGGTGATATCGATCGGTTCTTCGTCACCCTGCCCGACCTTTATTATGGCATCCTCTGCTTTAAGTTCTTTTTGTTTCCATGCCGGTCCGCCGGGCATGATGCTTTCGATCTTAACGTATCCGTTATCTTCTTTCAGCACGGCGCCGATACCTTCGATCTTTCCGCTCATATCAACGTCAAAATCCTTTTTATCCTGAGGCGAATAATAGGTAGTATGCGCATCAAATACAGTAGTGATGGCATTGAGATACATATCGTATTTCTGTTCATCCACGACCTTTTCTAACCGGTCGAAATAACGTTTCATGTTTTTTGTCACCGATTGACGAGCTTCTTTTTCCACCGTAGGGTCGAATTGTCTCATCTTTTTATATTTCTCTTCATCGGTATCTTTCGTATATTTTTCTTCGGATGCATCCAAATACCGCTGCATGACCTGAAACTTAAGAAATTCTTTCCAATAATTCTTTAGATCTTTTTCCGTAGCCGCGAACTGCCGCTTATCGCCGTCAAGTTCTACGGAACGTTTTTCATTGAATTCAAACGGTTCTGATAATATTTCATCGGTCCATTTTTGGGTAATCTTGATACGGTCCTTCATCACCGCAAAGACCGTATGCGGAAATGTAAGATCGCCTACTAACGCGAAATCATCTATTTGACTCTCATACTTTTTAAAGTTTTGAATATCGGTCGCCGTAAAATATCGTTTTCCGCCGTCAACTTGTTTGATAAATTCATCAAATACTTGTTTGGAAAATGAATCATCAATCTTCTTAGGAGTATAATGATACTGTTTCAATATCTTAACAACGATATCGGCCACAACCTGATCCCGCTCGGTATTTTCCTTAACGGTAAGGCCGCATCCGACAAAGCAAAAAAGAATCAGCACCGCGTATAAACGTATATATTTCATATAAACCTTTCTTTTGTCATACAATATCGGAAGATTTTCTCGGAATGACCAGCATAGCAATGATATAAGCAAGGATCCCGGTTCCTGCCAGTATAACTGAGAACAACCAAAGCAAACGGATGATCGTGCTGTCGATCCCCAAATATTCCGCCATTCCTCCGCAGACGCCGGCGATCTTCTTATCAACATCTGACAGATACAATTTCCTTATTTCAGACATGGTCTCATCTCCTTTGAGCAAGTATACACTATTGCTGCGTATTAGACAATCCGTTTTCAGCGAAGGTTTCAAGTAATGCCCTTCGAATAAAGTCTAGCGTTCGCGATACGGTCACAGCTCTGATCTTCTGCCTGCTTCCTTTTAAATTCAATTGAGCAGATCGCACGTCGCCGTAAATGCTTACTGCTATAAACACCAAGCCTACCGGTTTTGTTCCTTCGGCTCCGGGGCCGGCTATACCGGTCACGGCGATACCAACATCCGTATCCAGCAGTGCTGCCACAGCCAGAGCCATCGCTTCAGCTGCCTCTTTACTTACGGCACCGTGTTTTTGTATGATAGCAGGATCGATATTCAATACTTTTGTTTTAGTATCATTGGAATAAGCTATGATACCGCCGTTGAAGACAGCGGATACTCCCGGCACATCAACGATCCTCGCCGATAAAAGCCCGCCTGTACATGATTCGGCAGCAGAAACGGTAAGGCCATACCGCATGAACAATGAAACGACCACGGATTCAAGTGTCTCGTCGTCTGTGCCATAAATATTGTGATCGCCTAAAATAACGCGGATATCTGTTTCGGTCTTATGCAGTAATTCATGTGCACGATCAACGGTTGAAGCCGTAGCGGCTAATCGAACGGTCACTTCGCCTTCGTGCGCATAGGGAGCGACCGTCGGATTGGAATTGTTCATAAATCCGCTAAGCATCTCATCAATTTTGCTTTCACCCAAACCGGTGATATGCAGGGAACGGGTTACAAAATGAGTTTGGCTGTGTTTTTGTAAGAACGGTATCACCGATTCAACGAACATCGGCTCCATCTCTCGCGGAGGGCCGGGTAGATTTATGATCGTTTTACCATGTAATTGCATGATACAACCGGGTGCTGTACCGTTCTTATTGTTTAAAATGATTGATTTGTCGGGGAACATGACCTGTTTTTCATTGTTCTTTGGCATTTCACGATTCATAACAGTAAAAAAAGATCGCAATTCAAGCAAAGCGTCTTGATTCATCACAAGCGGTAATCCTAAAAATGCAGCACATGTTTCCTTTGTAAGGTCATCCTGCGTCGGCCCTAATCCGCCGGTTGTAATGACACAGTCAGCACGGCCGAAAGCCACAACCAAAGCATCTGTCAAGCGTTGCGCATTATCTCCTACCACAGTCTGAAAATATACAGGAATACCCATTTTTGCACATTGCACGGCAATAAAACTGGCATTTGTATTGATGATCTCACCGAGAAGCATTTCCGTGCCGACCGAAATGATCTCAATGTTCATTGTGATCCGTTTCATGTAAGGGTGAAAATGATACAAGATACCAATACCCATGTCTTTTTTTAAGTTTCAGGCACACCCCATTAGGAATGATATAGCGCCGCGGTTTGTTGGGGTCAATTCCCAAAACGACATCAAAAATAGTTTTGATTACTCCGCCGTGTGTTACAACACAAATATCATTATCGCCGAAACGTGCATGCAGATCATCAAGACATTCATTGGAACGTTTTGTCACTGCTTCTATCGTTTCAACCTCCGGATCACCGAACCAATCGAACGAAGAATCAAGGTATTGCAATGAAGCGTTATATCGCGTGTTCAAGAGATGTGTGATCTCATGTTCGGTCTTCCCTTCATAGGATCCGAAATATCGTTCTTTCAACCGACTGTCCGTTTCAATGATTGAACTATCATTGCTAATAACCGCAGCCGTATCAAAAGCGCGAGAGAGCGGCGAAGCTATGTATGCTGCAAATTGCTTGCACCGTAATGCTTCAGCTAATCTGGCGGCCTGTCTTTTCCCTGAAACATTTAGAGGTATGTCATTGATACCTTGAATACGTTTTTGATCATTCCAATCGGTCTCGCCATGTCGTACCAAAAAAATCATACGTTTGTCTCTCTCCATTCGGTATATTCTTTCAGGCAGAATGCCCGTTCGTTTTTTATTATTGCAGCAAGCGAATCCATTTCATGTATCACCATCCGCACTACGGTAGGATCTGCATCGCCCTGATCTGACATATTCTGCAGTATTTTTGCAATATCTGTCACGGGATGCGCTTTACGGTAAGAACGGTCTTCATTCATTGCGGTAAACGCTTCAGCCACATGCAGGATACGGGCGGGTAACGGTATTTCATGGGCTTTTTTACCGAAAGGATATCCTTTTCCATTGATCTTTTCATGATGGCATCCTACCCATTCGGCAATGCGTTCACAGCCCTTGACATTTTTCAAAAGTATATATGCATTGAACGGATGAGTCTTGATAATATTTATCTCTCGCTCAAGTAACGGTTCATTTTTCTCCAGTATCTCAGCTGGGATTGCCAAAGAACCGATATCATGCAGATATGCCGCGATTTGTAAATTTTCCGAATCAAGTTCATTGAGCCCTGTTTTTTTAGCACAAAACATGGCAACCGCTGCAATGGTATATGAGTGAGCATACGTATATCGAGAGCGAAAGTCCAGTATCTGAGCAAACATCTTCACGGTCTGTTCAAGCTCGCCGCCGCTGATATCCGATGATTGGGCCAAAGCCGTCCGCTGCAATACCCCTTTGAGGTTATGTGATGCGATCGGTATCCAGAAAGCAGGCTTTTGGGCTATTTCATTGAAAGCAGCCACAATAGACGGAGCAAAGAGTGTGTTTACCTGGCTTTGAATTTTCTCGCATATCGAATGTATCTGTTCATTGACCGGTTTGTTCTGAGATATCTGAACGGCTACCCTGTCGGCCAAATGTATAACATGAGCAGCCTCAGGAACCGATTCATCGTTATACATCAATCCCTGCCCGTGATTCCATGGAAAATGGTGATATTTTATTATCGAGGCGATCGGGTTGAACAAAGGAAATTTCCTGAAATAATTGTATCCGATAAAACCATGTTTATTACCGTCATTGGCATCAAAATCCAATAATGCCTGTTTTTCTTTTAATGTTATCGCTCCGATATCATGGTATAAGGCAGCTAGAAGCACCTGTTTTTTCAAGCGGTCATCATATCCCAATCGTTCGGCAAGCGCATGAGCGATATATGCCGTCGTTTGATGATGAAAGAAAAGATCATTGTCGACAAGGTCCAATGCTGTGGACATCAGCAACGCCATATCAAACGAATTGACCTTCATGACCATGTTATGCACCTCGCTTTCAAAATGGTAAAATTTTCCTGATAGACCAATACTCGACCGGTTCTTCTCCGGGATGATATACGTCCCACGCGAATCCGGTTGAAATGTATACTTGCCCCATTACTGCAAAGTTCAACTCAACACCATACGTAGCAGATACATACGTTTCCTCAAATCCGGGGAACTCATTATCCCATGCGGCGGCGGCTTCAGCAAATACCTGTCCCGAGATCCCCTGCAGTAATGGCACACGCCATTCCACCGTATGATACAGCAATCGTGTTCCTTCGATGTATTTAGTAGCACCGCGAACATAGGCTTTGTCTTCAAACAAGGGACTGGACAGAAGATCGGTTGTGTTGAAATAATATTTATCATTTATTCCGAATTTTTTCTGAGGAGCAAACGTACCGCTTTCAAATTGGAACGATCCGTATGCATACATTGCGGTTCCGTTGAAGGGCAATACGTAAAACAGTTCGCCCCGTGCTCGTTGGTTATGTTTGTCTGAACCGAGCGAAGGTTCCTGAAGCATGTAGGTCAATCGGATGCCGCGGCTGTTGTGCGGAATATCTTTATACGGTTGAAGGTACGTATGTTTCCACGATATAAATATTCCCGATTCCGTTGCCGATACGGGCGGGACGTTGGCTCCGTCATGTATCATGGGATTATTTGAAATCGTAAATTCGGACGGATTCATGACTGAATAGTCATCATAAATAAATCCCAGTGAAAACTCGTGATTTGCATAAAAGGATTTCCCGGCATTCCATGGAAGCGCGAAAACGAGATCGGCTCGCCGATGAAGCTCAAACAGTGTTGTGTCTGCGTAAGTAGCGCTCGATTCGGTCGCACCGTACGAAGCGGTTATTATTAAGGGCGTCGTAGCATTGGTATATGCCAGAGAATACCTTACCGTATCAAAATCGCCGAAATCCGGCCAGATACTTGCCATAAGCAGATGCTTTGAAAGCATATCAGACCATGCGGTCATAACGCCAGGCATCAGCTTCGTATCGGCATATCCCGGAAATGGAATAATCCCGACATTAAATATATGGGTCAGTGCTTTATAGCTTCCGATGAATTCCCCGCTCACCGCAACGGTTGGATCATAGGTAATTTCATGATCGGGTTTTGAAAAACGCCAATCCGAATAATACGGCTTTATCGTGCCGGCATATAGTTCAGGTACCCGTTTCGGATCGATGGTCATAACAACGGTCTTTTCCCGTTCATCCTGAGCAATGCATAAAAGTTGACCGTCTCGTGTTGTATCGGTGGCTATCAGTAAACCGGATTGATTGGTGATCTTGTTTTTTTCACCAGATTCGATATCAAATGAAAACAAATTCTTCACATCATTTTCATAAGAAGTATATACGATAGATTTACCGTTTTGCGATTCAAGCGGGTAACGGGACTGAACAGTATCGGTTGTTAAATAGATCCACGTACCGTCAGCGATCGTAAGCTTTCCGATACCGTATGATTTTTTAACTGCGTTAAAATATGCAGCAAAAACAAAATTTTTGTCGCGAGACAATGACAGGTCATATACCCGCATTTCTTCGTTGAAATCGGTTAAGCGGCGTATTGTTTTATCGGTCAGGGTCATCGAATAAAAATTTGTAGCCACCCCGTCATTTTTCGTAAATACAAGTATTTCATCAGTTATAAATAACGGTTCAGACGCGCGAAGCGATTCGGTAAGCTGCGTCTCATTACCGGTCGCAATTTCATACTCATAAATATCAGGCACGATAGAAGCATGTTCTCCGTAATGTAAGCGTGAAAAAACAATTTTTTTTCCCGCCGGGTCAATTGAAAAGTTATCAAGTATACCGCTTTCTGCGATCATCGTTGATTTTTTTGTTACGGCATTGAAAATATACAGCGCTTTTGCAGGTTCATCCATATCCCGGATCGCAGTATAAACATATCCCTGGGTATTGATTAATTCTTTTATAAAAAAAGTATACCGATCGGTCAATTCTGAACGCACGGTTCCGACCGAACTCGTCCGCTCGGATAACCCCTCGCGCCAATTGTAATACACGTTCATGTCTTTCAGCCAGTCATCGCAAAAATCACCGTAAGACTCGCCGGTGACATGTTTGAATCCGCCTTCAAAACTAAATGCACCGAATGAGTTGCGATATTCAAATATTTGTGCGATCTCTTTATCAGAGTAACGCTGTTTGAGCAAACGGATGCGGGAAAAACCTTTTCCGTATAATAATCCGCCGTTATCGATCCGATCGTTACTGTCGGAGAAGTTGTCGTCCCGGACGGCCAATGTCATAAAACTGTCGCCGCGCATCACGCCCCACGGTTCACCCGAATATAATTGTGCCATGCCTTCATGGACTTCGCCCGGCACACCGCCCGGTGAAATCGGCAGTATATTTGACGTCCAATCTCGTGTTTTTTCCATGACCAATGCATGGACCATTTCATGAGCTATCACTTTTCGCAGCCACCCGTCTGTCCCTGTAAAATATTTGGCATAGTCACCGGGATTGACCCAGATAAAAAAATAACCGAAAGGCACCGTAGCGCCGTTTGAAATATCATCCATGTCTGATATGAATATTGAGTAACGTTCTTTAAAACGTACATTCAAGCTTACTGACAGATCTTTATATATCTGTTCCGCACACGACCCTGCGATCGGAGCCATGGATTCCAACCGTTGGTGAAAAACAATATCAAAATTCTCGGTCCGATATATCTGCCAATCCAACTCGCTGTGATTCCGTTTATTGAACATGGTATATGAGAATTGCGCAAATACTTCACTGGCAAAAAATAACAATAAAAATACTATGAAAACATAACGTAAATAACTATGCATACAACCTCCTCCGAGATGATATCGGCGGGAGAATTATAGCATATGTTTAATTGAATAAACAGTCAATTTATCTGAAATATTCTCGGCCGTATCGGATAACAACGCGATCTTTTCACAAAAATAACGAATCTGAATCTTTCGCGCAAGCTCAAGGTCATTATCCTTTTTAAACAGGTCTCGTTTGATCTCATTCTGGATCTGGTCGGCTTCATGCTCAAAATACAGCACTTTGTTCACATGGTCTTTTAATAACGGATCATGTGAAAAATATGCCATTATTCCATGCATCAATGCCTCGGCGGTCTTAACCGATGTTGTGGCCAGTTTGATCATAGCGGGTACATATATTTCGGGGATATCCGGTCGTTCAAGATCGAAATTTTCGATGACCTTTTTCGCAGTATCCGGAATATCGTCCATTTGTGTTATTAGATCAAGGACATCTGCTTGCGAATCAGGCATGAGCATATACGCATACATTTTAAACGTTATGCTCCGTTGCAGGGTGTCGGCATCATGTTCACATGTTAAAATATCATGTACATGTTTTTTGAAATGTTGTTCTTCGCCTTTCAAGTATTCTGCGATCGCATCGGGGAATACCAACAATGTCCTGCTGATCACGGCAACATACTTCTCAATATCATCCTGAAGTATCTTTGTCTTCGAAGTGATGATCTTCATACTGCCCTCCAAAAAAAAGAGCGGCATAATGCCGCTCTAACCATTATTTATTTCTAACTTGGAGCCAGACTTGCCGCCCATCCCGTTTTATCAAAAAATACAGCATTCGTTTATTTTTCAATTCTTCAAGTGTGGCAGTGAAATCTTTTGCTTTACCTATAATGACATTATTAACGGATATGATGATGTCGCCTTCCTGTAAAATACCGTAAGCAGGACTATCTTCAGAGACAGACGCTATCTCCACGCCGCTGTCGGTATTTGCAACCGAAATACCAATAGAGTCGACGCGGGCTTCTCCTGTTTTGTCTCTTTTTGCAAGCATGCCGTCATCTTTCCGAACCGCCAATGTTACGGGTATGATCTTTTCTTTGCCTTTTCGTAAAAGCTTAATTTTGACGGTCGTTTCTGCCGGCGTATAAGCAATGATGGCAGCAAGATCATCGGCATTTTTAACCGTTTTACCGTCAACCTCAAAGATGATATCTCCTACCTCAATACCGGCTTTTTCCGCTGGGGTTTTTTCTAAGACCCTGCGAACCAAAACCCCGGTATCTCGTGACAGCCCAAGGTCTTCTTTCATCTGGACATCAACATTCTCCATTTCAACTCCGAGATATGCCTGTTCGACCTTGCCGTATTTTACCAATTGAATAATGACTTTTTTTACACTGTTGATCGGTATTGCAAAACCTATATTCTGAGCTTCTCCGCCTGCGATCATGGTATTGATGCCCACCACCTCACCGTTGATATTAAGCAACGGTCCACCGCTATTGCCCGGATTGATCGCAGTATCCGTTTGTATCAGCGCATCGGTGCTGTTGCGGACAGGGCGGCCTTTGGCACTTACAACGCCAACGGTAAGCGTGCGCTCAAGACCGAACGGGTTTCCTATTGCCAAAGACCAGTCCCCTACCTCGATCTTATCAGAATCACCTAATACTATAAAAGGCAGCTTTTTCTTAACATTGATCTTAATGATAGCAACATCCATCCGTTTATCAGTCCCGACAACTTCAGCCGGATACTCTTCACCATCAGACAGTTTCACTTTTATGGTATCTGCACGTTCAACGACGTGGTTGTTGGTTACAATATAACCGTCTTCATTGATAATAAATCCGGAACCGAGATGCGTTTCTTTATTTTCACGGTATTGCGGTTTTCGTTGGCCGTTATCTCCGAAAAACTCACGGAACATATCGTAGAAAGGATCACGATTTTTAACAACGCTCTCGGTTGAGATGTTTACAACGGCAGGGATTACTTCTTTATACACTTTATTGAATTGTGAATGTTCCAATTCTTTTGTTGATTCTTTATAGATATCTCCCGCAAATATGGTCAGATCTTGAGTCATTGCAATAAAATACCCGATCATGATACATACGACGCCAAACAGTATTATTTTTGTTTTCGCTATTTTTCTCATTTGTTATCCCTCCTGCATGAATAATCGACAGCGACTAATGTTCCGCTGCGTAAGACTGAAACGGTCATAGAATCAAAGGCACTGTAAGCGATCAACGCCCGATGGAAATCAAGTACATTCCGGATCATGGTATTGTTCACCCTAACGATTACATCACCTGCCTTAAAATTATCATTTTTACTTTTCCCAATCAAAATGCCCGGTTGATCCCATAATTCGTGAACCACAATATTTAAAACCGGTTTTTTCGCTTTGACAATCGTATTCATGTTATCGCGATAAAAATATAACCATTCAACACTTAGATAGAGATACAATTTATCCGCCAGACGGCCGAAAAGGATACCGATAACAGCACCGTTCTTATCATACAACGGCATTGCCTCATACAAGTTATCATAATTCCCGATATATGACCCGTAGCCTTTCACATATGCGGAAAAAAACCCTATGTCGGTAAGTTTCCCGTCAATCTCGGCATATACAGATTCCATCGGAATCATTTTATTTTCCGGTTTTAATGTAATAGTTTTAAACGGCATGTTAATTTGCAGAAAAACTAGCTGTGAAATAGGATCATTAAAGATTACCGTGTACTTAGTATATGCGATAGAATCCTTTTTAAATATAATACCTTCTTTGCCAACGATCTTGTTTGAGGTGACAACCATGGTCGAGCTCAGTTGCAAGCCCTGCCCGATCTGTTTCGATTCGGCATTATAAATATTTACCGTATTCGATGCGATAACCAAATCAAAAAAACAAACAGATATAATAAAAAGAATTACAGCCTTAAAAACTAACGTTCTCATATCTCACTTTCACATTATCAATTTGTTGTGCTGTTACTTCTGTTACTGAATTATTTTTTAATTCTGTTTGATTTGCGATCATTGGTTTTGCGGTAGGAAAGCTTTGATATGATCCCACGAAATATCCGCAAAAAATCAATCCGATCATTGCAGCAGCAACCAGAGTGCCTTTTGCATATCTGCGTGATCGGGTGATCGAATGAATGACCTTAGGTCTGACATCGACCGGATCATCACGATAAACATGCCGTATCATGTCTTTCATGACCGTATACGCCTTTAAGGTTTCACGGCAAGGAATGCACGTATCCATATGTTTCTCCAAAGATGCTTTCATTTCTTGCGAAAGCATGTTATCTACATACAGACTGATAAGACGGTTTTTACCATTACATTCCATTAATATCGCCCCATTTCTCTTTCATTAACTGACGTATCATTTCTCTTCCTCTGCTTATTCGAGACTTCACTGTTCCTTCTGATATCCCCATGACCTCAGCTATCTCAAGATAGCTCAGCTCTTCTACGTCACGCATGATAACCGGTCGTCGGTACACTTCCGGGATTTCCTCTAAAATTGCCTTTATCCTGTCAACAAGGTCATTTTCTTCCGCTTCGGCAGCAACGTTGTTGTCTGCTGCAAAAGAATCATCAATCTCTACCGTGCGGTTATGTTTCTTGACATGATTCCTTACGATGTTTTGTGCAATAGTATATAACCATACGATCAATTTCCCGTCTTCCCGATAATGATCACGATAACGCCATACTTTCAGAAATACATCATGCACCAAATCAAGTACGGTATCTCTGTCGTGAATGTATCGATAAATAAAAGAATAAAGTGGTTGTTGATACATCTCCACCAGCTCTCCGAAGGCGTCCATGTTGCCTTCCCGTACTTGTTGCATTAAATCACAGCTGTTCATGTATATATTCAACAACCCACATCAAAAAAGGTTCCAAAAAAATTACATTTTATAATGCTGCTGTTGTTTATCCAGCAAGTCATCAATTTTTTTCTGACGTTCGGTTGATCTGTCAAACTCCGCAGCAGGATCATAATGACCGCGTTGTTCATATTTTTTCTTCAGATCATCCATTTCTTCTTCCGTTGCGATTTTGTACATATTGAAAAGCTCGATTATCTTACTCAATTCAGAGTATGTTTGCTGCAAGATATTATTAGCATGCTGAATCTGTTGTGTCGTGATATCCTGAAATTGTAATGAGTTCATGAGTTCATATGATTTATTCTGCATATCGGCTATAAAAGCAGTGATTTTTTCTTTGAACTGATTAATTTCATCGGCAAGGGTTGTAGGTGCGCTTTGTTTTAAATTCGCCCACAAAGCAGACATTTCATCAAAAAGAACCTTTGCTTCCGCTTTCTTTGCTTTTCCGTTAAGGGATTCATGGATCTTCTGGATACATTCATCGATAACGCCTGCCTGTTGTGAAAACAAACCAATGGCATCAAGTTTAGCCAACTCTTCTTCTAATGTGCCGCTAATTTCATCCTGTGCGACGATCATTTGATCAAGTCGATCCAGCATCTCGTTGGTAGCAAGCTCGGTGGCTTGCGTTACTTTTGTTAATTGCCCTTGTGCTTCAGGCACAAATACGGCCGACTGTTCGATAGAAGGTTTTATCATTTTCATCGTGTTCATACTGTCCTTGAGATATGACTCAAGGCTCTGGATTCTGTTAGCCAATTGACCTTGAAGTTTTAAATGTTTTTCATCGGACTCAACGGTATCTTGAACAGGCTTGCCAACAGTTCTTTGTTCCTGTTGAATCGGTTTATCTTCTTCCACGCGCAAAAATTCATCAAGATCTAAAAGCATCAACAATCTGTCTCCCAATTTCGAAACACCTAAAATATAACTTTTCCCGGTCTTTTTTGACATTCGCGGAGGAGGTTCAATGGTCGACGAAGGAATGATCTTCGTTTTAGTCACTTTATCGACCAAAAACCCGAATAATTTTTCCTCATGCATCACGATTATTACCTTTGTCTCTTTATCGACCGCTTTGGTTTCCAAATTAAATTTCTTTCTAAAATCTATAATAGGCACAACTATTCCTCGAAGATCGATTATTCCCTCTACATATACGGGCATATTAGGTACCTTGGTCATCTCAGGGACATTTTTTATCTCTTTGACAACCAGAATATCTACGCCATATTCTTCATTGTTTATAATGAATCCGACAACTTCTAAATTCGATTCGGTGACTTTGGTATTTTCTGCCGGCATAAAGTCCTCCTTCTATTACATATAAGAGTATAATAGCATACGGTTATAACATTTTCAACAGCAAAAAAAATCACTTGTATAAGATACAAATCGGCAAAAAAATAATATTTTATATCAAACAAGCAAGCTCACAACATTTTGAATTGTTTAAAAATAAGCGAACAATGAACAACTCTGAAACCCAAAACCATCTCTTTTCTTTTGATGTAAGTGCTTAATGTGTTAATCCTTCGAGTCACCACTCCCCATTAATATCAAAGCCGAAGCAAGCTTCGGGGGATTTGACCCAAGGAGATTTAAGTTAGCGTGATTACTATAAGGATTAAGAGAAAAAAATATGATCGATTATATTTAATAAACTATACAAATACTAAGATTACTTTAAAATCCTAGAATATAAAGGTAATCGTAATTTCAAATCAAATCCAATCGTTGTTAAAAGATGTTTTACCTTAAGATTTTCATGTGAAACAAAGGTTATGACCGATTTATATTTCCCACGGTCCTGAATATGATTCATATAATTTACCAACATAAGATAACCGTAATTTTTCCCCCAACTTTTCGGACCTAAAAAAAATGTGTGCAAACTCAACCGGTCACCCATATCGATCGCAACCATTGCGCCGATAAGATTTTTTTCTTCATCATAGACTTCGACCGAGTAATCATGAAGAAAACGTCCATAAACACCGTTAAAAATATTTTGCATTTCTTGCACAAAATTCTCTTTTTCAAAACCGACCGGAAAAACTTCAAGCTCCATGCTTCCGGCAAAAGAAAAATATGCCAGATTCCCGATCTCTTCAAGATTTTCATAATCAAACGGACGGATGACAAGCGGGCTCTCGGAATCATCAATTATTTTTTTATAGGATAAAAAATTCAATTCAAAAAGATCTCGTTCTTTTTCCTCAAAATCAAATTGAGACATCATTGTCCTACGCTGTTTAACGCCAAAATTAAATATTTCAGATAAAAATACAACTTTACTTACATTCATTTTAATTTTTTGCAGTGCATGTTCAATCATGACCTTGAAAGCTTTATACTGTGCACAGGTACGTTTGATATGAAAGAAATGAATAACGCCGATATCATGGTCAGCGTGGAAAATGATTATGCCCAGAAGATCAGTATTGTCCAAAAGCACATATCCATCCTTTTTATTCTCATAAATTTCATAAAATACATTACGAATCATATCATTAACGGAATAATTATAGGTTTCTTGAAATATCTGACAATAATCCTGAATAATTTCTTCAAAATCACCTTCATATTTTGCAAGGCTTTGTAATCTTAACAAATCGTATCCTCCTTAATCACTTTTTTATTGACAACATAGTTTATTTATGGTAAAAAAAACAGGCACAAAGCCGGGGTGGCGGAATTGGTATACGCGCATGGTTGAGGTCCATGTGGGACAATCTCCCTTGAGAGTTCGAGTCTCTTCTCCGGCATTTTCTCCCAAAATCATTTCTGATATTTTACATCCTTTTATGCGGTTCAATTTTTTACTCTTTCTTTTTCAAATTTTTGATTTATAACTATTATACACTTTTGCAAGAAGCGTAACTGCTTCTTCTAAAGACATGTTTTTTCGGGCCAGCTTGATCTTGCCGTCAACAATATCAATATGAAGATATTTTGCATTTTCATCTTCTTGTTGTACCGGAGGGACCATTGTTTTCTGTACGGCAATCTTTTCATTAGAAGCCGTTTGTAAAGATTCAGTGGCCTGCACGACCGTTTGCTGCGGTTGTACTATAGTCTGAACCTGCTGAACAGGTTGTTGGACCTGCTGTTGCGACGCAGTAACAGAATCAGCTGTTTGCTGAAAAGATTCAATATTAGCAGGGCCGATATCAAACTTACTGAACATCTCATTCATTTGAGCAGTTTGTTGGACATTAGAAGTTTGAACCGGTTGTTGTACAATCGATTGAACAGGTTGCTGTTGCGTCTGCTCCGCTTGATTTTGTGCTGGTTGTTGATTATTTTGGGTCGGTTGGATATTATTTTGCATCTGCTCAAACATCGAAGACAATTCGCTTTCCAATTGATTGATCGGCAGCACTGAAGAGCCTTGCTGCGATGGTTGTGCAGACTGTTGGATTGCCGATGTTTCGGGTTCTCCGGTATCCGATTTGTCAAACTTTCCGACAATCTTCATTTTGTCTTCCCATTGCTGGAGCTTTAATTTATTTCTTCTTTTTATCTCTTCGGCAAGTCTCGGATCCATGTAAATCCTCCTTATACGACTTATAACACAATTATCATATAGTATTATACTGTAAAAATCAAGTGAATTTTATATATTCATCGCTTAATTGAATAAATAATAAGAATTTATAACGATTATTCTTTAAAATGCCTGTCCTTATCTTCTTTCAATCGTTCTTCCATTTTTTTAAATACGTTCGAAATGACCGCATATTCACTGTTGTTCAAAGGCCACTTTTTAAATGCATTGAATAAACGCAATCGAGTTTTGGGCGCATTCAATTCCTTTAAAAAAAATAATTTCTTTAAGATTGCGTAAAAACATTCAAACAATTGTTCTTTATCAGACACGGCAACTCCTTTATGTACCGATATCGTAGTTTCAGAGAAGGTTTGACGTATTTGATAAGCCGCCAGCATAACCGCTTGCGATAGATTCAGTGATGGTTTCTCCGGAGCGGTTGGTATATAGACTGTTTTTTGTGCATAATGCAATTCGTCGTTATTTAGTCCGTTTGTTTCATTTCCAAACAAAAACAATACTCTTTCAAAGGGATTCGTTTTTAATTCGTTGCACATTTCCAACATCGAGATATGCGGCCTGTCATATCGGCCTCGAGCAGAAAATGCATAGATACAATCCACGTGTTCTGCCGCTTGTTTGAGCGTTTTGCTCATGATCAACGCATCTACATGCTCTTTAGCGCCGGCTGCCAGTTTTTTTACGGCATCTTCGTTGAAATTCATCGGTTCAATGACCCACATATTATGAAATCCCATATTTATCAAAGCCCGAAGCGCTGAACCGATGTTCCCGGGATCAAATGTTCTTAATAAGGCGAAGTGAAACGATGAAAGATCAGGCTCGTAAATCTTTTTCTCCATATATTATCTCCATGATAAGCAAAAAGAAATTTACCAATTAGAATTTTTGAATTAATTTCTTGAGATCTTTATAATATGACTTTTCGATCCGTGAAGCTATCAAGCTGAACAACGCCGGCGAACGTGAACGTAATCGTTGCAAAAGATACGATTTCATGTCAGTAACAGGATCGGTGCTGAAAATTGAAAATGCCGCCTTCATTGTAAGCACTGAATATATCTGTTCGATAAATTCAGCATCCGCCAATGAAAAAGTAACCAATTCGTCAATGACGGCCTGGACAACCGGTGCATATGCAATTGTCGGCGCCATTTGTTGAACATATGATACCAAATCATTCATTATCGCTTTGTTTGCTAGTTGCGCAATACCTTTAACTGCCTTAGTCGCCAACTCAAAGTTGGTCTCTATAAGTAAAAAGCGCTTAAGCATTTTGGCCGCGTCAAGGCCGCCGACATTATATAATGATGTGATCGCTTCAGACCTTACGCGAGCATCACTATGCGTCAACGGTTGCCAAAACACCTCAATATCATAATTTGTCTTGATATCCCCGAGTATCTTAACGCCATTACGTACAACAAACCATCTGCGGTCAATAAGCATTCTTTTTAAATATGGTATCGCAGGATCTCCGATGGCTATTAAAATGGACATAAGTTCCCGGCGCATCTCGCGATCGTTCTCATCCATAAGGAGTTGAAGGATCGGCATGACCGACAATTCTCCCAACGTTATCAATGTACCACGTATCACTTCTTTGCTATCTGATTTCAGGTTTTTACGATATGCTTCCAAAATATTTCTTATAATTTCAAATATATCCTTTTTGGGAATATTATTGCTTAACGCCGATGTTGTGAACAAACGTTTCACGATAAAGGTGATCTCCGCATAATGTTCATCGCTAATCAAGCGGTCGAGATACCCCATAACCAGATCCGCTAATGTATCAATAAATTCAGCGGTTTCATCACGCTCGCCTACATAATCGAAAATATACTTCACAGCAGGCATGATCAACGGCAGATCATGAACACGGACCGTTTCGATCAATTGCTTTAATGATTTGATTATTTGCATACGGACATAATCGCGATTATCCCCGATATTATAGGAAACCAACCAAGATATGTTATCCAGCACATCGGTTATACGTTCGTTCGGCACGCTCTTGTATAACTCAACAAGATTTAATTTTTCTACATATTCTTTGGGCAATACCGATAATTTTCCTAAGCGAATGGATCGTTCAAGATTATTAAGGTCCTTCCACGGGAAAAGCTCATATTTTTCTTCTATATAATCAGCCCCGACTTTATCGTTCAGGATCAGTAAAACATCATCTTCGCTGATTTCTGCAACAAGATTTGAACCTTTTCGTTGCGAAGGCATAAATCCAGCAGCTTGTGCCTGAGCTTGTGCCTGCGCCGCATTGGCCCGCATACTATTCACACCATATCCCTGGTCTCCGCCTTGCCCGGATCCTGAACCACCCTGTCCATTTCCCGAACCGCCCTGTCCTGTGCCGTCACCGTAACCACCCTGTCCGGAACCATCTCCGCCTTGACCGGTACCGTAACCACCCTGCCCGCCTTGGCCGGAACCTTGTCCGCCGCCTTGCATCCCGCTCATAAAAACGCTGCCGACTCCCTCGTTGCCTGAAATAAGCGCTGTTTGACCGCCGGGAGCTTTGAACAATAATTGAATATGGGTAATACCGTATGAATCAAACGATCTTCCGATCGTCGGTATATCCGCGCCTTTTATCTCTATCAATAATTTTAAAAACAATACATATTCTTCTCGTTGTATCCCGGGAGCAATTAAAAATCCCATCATACTTCTGTCAGCAAAAAAATTGTATAAAAAATCTATTCCGTATTTATTGATCTTTGCCAAAGAATTATTGACAAAAACTGCATCACTTGCAATATTGATTCGAAGCATCGGTTCATTGGAGAGAAAACGTTCAACGATATCAAAGTTCGTATCGGAGCTTTTTATCGCCTGCGGATGTGAGTATGTATACATAATACCATGACGCAACGTAATATAAAATGTATTTACAAATGGTACTTTTAAATCTTCCATAGATGTATTATAGGTGAATATACCTTTTTTTCAAGCTCTATTTTTTACCACTTACACTTTAGCGTAATTTTATAGTCGGTTACCGTTATATAGTGTTACTCAACCGTTTCTATGCGCATCATATTTGTTTTTCCTTTGATAGCTAGCGGCAATCCTGCCGTAACGACAAAACATCCGTTCTCCGTTACTATCGAGCGTTCTAGTAATAACTTTTTAGCTCGATCGATCATTTTTTCAGTTTCATTGAATATCGGCTCAACAAATGCCTTTACGCCAAATACCAAATTAAGATATGATGCAACTTCCGGCGACGGCGTCAGCGCAATGACCGGCATTGATGGCCTGAACTTTGCGATACGAAAAGCAGTTGCGCCCGATACGGTAAAACAAACGATCGCCTGAGCACCGAATGTATGCGCGGCCTCTACGGCGGCATAACTTATGGACTCGCTTTGATCGGCACGGTTTACCGGATAATCTCGCAGCATATGCTCATAATCAACTTCTTTTTCAACATTTTCAGCGATCTCATGGAGCATAGAGATGCATGCTGCCGGGTGATCTCCGATGGTTGTCTCACCGGTCAACAGCAAAGCATCAACAGCATCATAAACGGCAGAGGCAACATCGCTCACCTCGGCACGCGTCGGCCGCAGATTATGGATCATCGAATCCAGCAGTTGGGTCGCCACGATCACCGGCTTACCTTTTTCGCGTGCGGTTTTGATAATCTTTTTCTGAGCGACAGGCACCATTGATAACGGCAACTGCACGCCCATGTCTCCGCGGGCTACCAACAGCATGTCCGCTGCATCGGCGATCTCATCAATATTATCTAATGCGCGGGGATGTTCGATCTTAACGACCAAAGAAATATTGTCCGGCAACAATCCGCGAACGGCATACACTTCCTTAGCGCTGCGTATCATTGAAGCGGCAATAAAATTAGCCCCGTTTTGCACTGCGACCGCTATATCAGCCTTGTCTTTTTCCGACAACATCGGGAACGGCACATCTACACCGATCACATGAACACCTTTTCGCTGTGTGATATGGCCTACCGACAAAGATTCTACGATAGAATGCGTAGGGGTAACTTCACGGACGAGCATCGAGAATTTCCCGTCATCAAGCGCCAGCTTTGCTCCCTTTTTACAAATGGAATAAATGTCGGGGTATGTCAGGCTGAAAGATTCTTCGGTCAGATTATCTGCATTATAGCGCAACTCATACAGATCGCCCTTGCGGATAGTAAGACCATTCTCATGAGTGATGATACGGATCTTTGCACCTTGCAGGTCTGCCATGATTGGCATATCCGGCTTAACGGCACGGACGGCACGAAACAACTCTACGGTCTGTTCAGGCGTACTATGCGACAAATTAAGACGTATGATATCCGTGCCGGCCTCGATCATTGATGCAAGCACGCCCGGTACAAGCGATGAAGGGCCTAGTGTAGCAATGATCTTTGTGCGGTTTTTCATACGTTATTTTTTCATCTCCTTCGTTTTTTCGACAAGTTCGAGAAATTCTTTTTTATAACCTTTCGGGTCTTTCCCGATACCCTTTTTTGCAAGATCTAAAACCGAGTCGAGCGTTATAGTACCCTTAAATTGCGAATCACGAAGCAGCATTCCCCAACCGGCCACAGCAGCCGTAAAACGCAAGGTATTTGATGCGTTCTCAATTGAATCCGTACGGTCTTTCAACGGTACGCTCAATAAGTTGCTTTGAGAATCTTTCGGAAATTTATACCGTAATTTGACCGTAAGTAATTCTTTTGAATCAAATGCTTCTTTGTTGATCTTCATGGTCTGGTATTTGAGATCATCATATTCTGGCAATTTTTCTTTCACATCTGCGGGTATGATCTCATACAGCGCCGTGACATTATGCCCGGCCCCAAGCTCACCGGCATCTTTTGTATCATCTGAAAAATCCTCGTTGCGCATGACACGGTTCTCATAACCTATAAGGCGATACCCCTTAACAAGCGCGGGATTAAATTCAACCTGGATCTTAACATCTTTTGCGATAGTGAACAATGTGCCGCTCATCTGCCCTACAAGCACACGCTCAGCCTCACGGATCGTATCGATATAATAATAATTACCGTTTCCTTTATCGGCCATTTGCTCCATCTTATCATCTTTGATATTGCCGACGCCAAACAACAGGATCGTAAGATATATCCCCGCGTTGCGCTTCTCTTCGATCATGCGGACCAGTGATCCCGTATCGCTTGTACCGACATTGAAATCACCGTCGGTTGCAAGGATTATACGATTGTTGCCATTCTTGATGAACTGCTCTTGAGCCGTTTTGTAAGCCAGTTCAATACCTGCTCCCCCCGCCGTGGAGCCGCCCGACTGCAGCTTGTCCAATGCGGCCAGAATCGCCTCCTTGTCTTTTCCCTTGGTCGGAGGCAATACAAGTCCCGGAGCGCCCGCATAGACCACGATAGACACGGTATCTTCGCTGCGCAGGTTCTGCACGAGCAGCTTAAATGATTCTTTAAGCAACGGCAATTTATTTTCATAGGACATTGACCCCGACACGTCGATAAGAAACACAAGATTCGACGGCGGAAGCTTTGACGGTTCATACACTTTTCCCTGCAGACCGATGAGCACAAGCTTATGCTTATCATTCCACGGGCAAACGGCAGTCTCAGTGGTTATCGAGAATGGGTCTTTCCCTTTAGGTTGCGGGTAATCATAGGTGAAATAATTGATCATCTCCTCGATGCGCACGGCATCTTTAGGAGGCATTTGCCCCGATGTGATATAACGGCGAATATTGGCATATGACGCTGTGTCGACATCGATCGAAAAGGTTGACAACGGGTTCTGAAGTGCCGACATGAACGTATTCTCTTTTACCAAGCCGTATTCTTCCGTATTGAAATTGTCGTTGTAACGCCATGTCTCCCCTTCGCTTAATACACCGGACATTGAAGGATTGACCAATTTACTTATTTCCTTAGAGTCATATGATTTTAGACCTGATGTATTGTCTTTTTTGATGATAGGTTTCTTGGCATTAACAATTACTTCATCTTGCCCTGCCAGTTTTGGGGACATTTTGAAATCAATCGTCGTTACAGTATCAACTGATACACGAATGTTCTCTTGCAAGCTTGTTATATAACCTACAAGAATACACGTGACTTTATGTAATCCGGGAGGGACTTGTAAAATGAAATAACTGCCATCTACAGCAGTTGATGCTCCCAAGTTTGTACCTTCTACCATTACCGTAGCTCCGGAAATTCCTTCTCCCGTAGCCGCATCTATAACTTTACCTCGAATTTTCCCAACTGTACCGGCATTAACCGATATCGCAATAGATAAAACAAATAATAAAACTAAACATAATTTCCTCATAGCGATCTCCTTTCGGCTTGCTCAGCCGTTACAACTATCTCAAAAGAAGGCGCGGTACGTAATGGTAAGGTTACGGTCAATCTTATTATAGTTTTCGGAGACGTGCACCGGCTCGGTCGGATCGGTGG
>CAZIJP010000012.1:31515-32283 GCA_964539615.1 uncultured bacterium | reverse complement strand
ACTGTTTGTTCTTGGTTGGTTCTACAAAAAAACAGGCTGAAAGGCCTGTTTTTTTTAATACTCATATTGAAATTACTCTTAGATATACTGCATACTGACAATAATATATATATAGTGTTGGATTTTTCTATTATCCTTTGACTACATACCAATAAATGCGCCAATCTGCAACAGATCGTTCTCTATAAATATCCCAAATTCAGTGCATTCGCCTTGTTTAATTACGCCATAAAATGATGGTATTTTTATTACAATATTCACATCAGAAGCACGCTTTCCCCATCGATTGTCTTTGAGAACAGTGACTTTTTCTTTAATATCAATACACGAATACGTTCCATCTGACGAAACTAAATAAATCGCTCTTGGATAAAATATGGATTTTTGGCCAATACAGGCAATAGCATATCCATTAACCAATGGATATGCAAAATCAAAAATCGGATCTATAACAACATTTCCTTTTTGATCTGCATAGCCATATTTACCTTCCTTAACAAAGGGAAATAATTTTTCCGAATATCGTGGTATAACATACCGATACGCAATATCTTTATTAAATAATTCTAATGACCAAGAAAAAATCCAATAATTATGATCATCAAAAACTTTTACTATTTCTCCCTTTTTATTTATCACAACAAAATTGCAACTATCTTCATATATCACCGTCGCATATCCATCTACAAAATTGGAAGCCAGTTGATATATTGCTGGTAATACTATCTTATTTTTAAGGTCTTTATAACCATATCTATATTCTTCTCC
>CAZIJP010000012.1:1798-31505 GCA_964539615.1 uncultured bacterium | reverse complement strand
CATTGTGAGTAATAACTTTTTCTCTAAACATAAAAAGCCCTTCGGAAATTCGCCATCCATAATCATTTCCGATAAAATTGGATAAATCAAAACTAATATATCCGGATTTACCATTTTTTAATGTTACTTTTGAATATCCTTCAAAAAATGGCATTGCACTTAAAAATTGCGGCTTAATAATCCAATTGCCTGTCTTATCAATAAAACCAAATAATAATATAGGGTTTTTAGATACTAAAGAATCGGTTTTATCACTGTATAAACCAACAGGAGCAACCCCTTCGTTAAAATATCCGGCGTAGTCATAAATCGGCGGAACAACCCACCTATAGCTTTCGTTTACCATTTCTATATATCCATATTTTTCTTTGTCATTGTCATCACGCTTCCCACAAACTGCCACCCCATCGTGGAATAGCCCCGCATCAAGATTGGGTAATCTCAATACTATATCCCCTCTTAGAGTGGCATATCCACTGAAACGCGTTATTGAGGCATCTATATTAGCGTTTTGTGATAAAATTATTTGCGGAGTTATCAATAACAAGACAAAAAATAATGTTCTCATAAAAGCCCTTTCGTTTAAAACTTTTATTGCTTTGCAACACACGTTTTTTCCATTTCATTTTTTTGCAATACGCAACAATACACTATTTTTATCTTGTGTCAATGTTCATATACCAAGAATGATAACAAATAGCTTTATTAAATTCATTTTATTTAATTTCGTAAAATTTACATTTTGAAAAAAATCTGAAAACGAGGCGCACAATGGCGCCCCGTGTTTTACATTTTATTTCATTGACACAAATGTATCGATGGATTTGCCGATAAGATCAAGCGAACCACGCCAGAAATCTACAGAGTGCACATCAATATCCATAATTTTAGCAACATCAGCGATATTGTTCTTTCCCGTTGCACGAAGAACTTTATCATATTGCGCGATGAATTTTTCGCCACGTTTTTGATAGATCGCATACAACCCTTTGGCAAACAACAACCCAAAGGTATACGGGAAATTATAAAAATTCCGTTCCGCATAGTAATAATGCGGTTTATTGGTCCACATGTTCGGATGAAGGTATTCAGGATCAAGGCCATCGCCGTATGACGCTTTTTGAGCATTCAGCATCATCTCATGAAGGTCTTTAACGGATAACGCAGACTCAGCACGACGTTCAAACAATTCAGTTTCAAACAGATACCGTCCGTAAATATCCACTACTGTTTGCCCCTGATCGGCAAGTTCGCTTTCAAGTAATGCAAACATATCTTTAGCGCTTGCTTTTTTCATAACAGCATTCATTACGATCGTTTCACAGAAGATCGACGCGGTCTCAGCCAAGGGCATAGGATAGTGGCTGTTGTGGTACGGTTCTTTGAACATGCACTCGCCGTGATACGCATGTCCTAATTCATGCGCCAAGGTGATAACATTTTTCAACTTCCCGTTGAAATTTGACAAGACCCTGCTTTGTTTGATGCTGTACAAGTTTGAGCAAAAAGCGCCGCCTCGTTTGCCTTCGCGGGGTTCGGCGTCGATCCAACGGTTTTTAAAGGCTTTATCTGCCATATCGGCAAGCGGTTTGCTGAAACTGCTGAAATGCGTAACAATGAAATCATGCGCTTCATTATAGGTGAAGGTCATTTCGGCATCCCCCATCGGCGCAAAAATATCATAGAACGGCAAACCGTTTTCATGACCTAACAATTGTGCTTTTTTCTTGAAATACTGTCGAAATTTCGGCAGGCTCTCTTTTATGGCGGTCATCATGGCCTCAAGTGTCTCTTTATCCATTCTTGAGTTGAATAAGGTCATATGGAGCGGAGATTTATACCCGCGCATTTTTGCAAGCGTTATAACCTCGCCTTTTATGGCATTCAAACTTGCAGCCGATGCTTCTTCTATCTTTTTATATGATCTCAATTCAGCTTCATATGCGGTCTTGCGTACCGTTTGGTCGCCGTCAAACGCCATATTGCGCACGACGGTGATAGGCAATTGTTTTTGGACGCCGTTCAATGTAATATCGACCAAAAGCGTTGATGAAAGAAGGTTCTGCAGATCATTCCATGCAGATGACCCTGTTGTTTTAAGCTTTGAAATAATGACCTCTTCAGCTTCGCTCAACGTGTATTTTGTGCCTTCTTTTATTTCATTAAGATAAAAAGAAAAAACCTGCAATGCCTTTGATGACGAAATTACGGCATCCAGATCTTCGATCTTTCCGATCCATTTTTCAAAAGCAACATTAGGCTGGGTCATTTCAGAATATTTCAATCTGATCTTTTCCGTATACATCAATGCCTGTTCGTTGCGCGCCTCTACACTTTGCGTCAAAGAAGCATATTGCATAAGTTTCCCGATGACCATTGCGATGGCATCGGTAAGTTTCAAATACTCTTCGATCTTTGAGGCTGCATTATTTGTATTTTTTAAGTTTTTTCCGGTCCAATCGATCAATTGCTTGATCAGGGCGTCAATTTGTTGAAAATCATGCTGAAATTCTTTTGATTCAAATGAATCATATAATTCATTCAAACTCCACCGTTGATTCATATTACCCCCTTAAAAAGAAGGGGAGCGTATGCTCCCCTTTTAAACGCTTGAATTATTTAAACAAACATGTTCCGGTAGAACATGCTTTTTTCTTGATATGATCCATTATCTCATCCTCAAAATATTTCATTGCGGTTGAGATGACCAAATGCGGAGACTGCCCGAGTGCGCACAATGACGCATATTTCATGGTCTCGGAAACAGCCTGTAACTGGTTCAATTCACGTGTTGAACCATGTCCGTGTGTGATCTTACCGAGCATTTCATAGAGATGACGAGTCCCCAAACGACAAGGCGCGCATTTTCCGCAAGACTCATGTTTGAAGAACTTCATGATATTTTTCAACATATCAACGATACATGTATGCTCATTCATGACAAGGATAGCGCCAGATCCGAGCACGGCCTTAAATTCACCGAGATTATCATAATCCATATTTACATCAAGCATCTCATCATTGAGGAATGCTCCTGCAGCACCGCCGACCAAAGCACATTTGAATTTACCGCCTTGAACACCGCCTGCATATTTATAGATAATATCGCGAAGCTTTGTACCCATCTCAACTTCCACAAGCCCGGGATTGTTGACATGGCCGAGTATCGTATACACTTTTGTACCTGTACAGGTCGGGGTTCCAAATGATTTGTACCAGTCAGCGCCATTGAGAACGATAGAAGATACGTTTGATAACGTTTCAACGTTATTGACAACGGTCGGCTGCTGCCATAGGCCTGATACGCCGGGGAACGGAGGTTTCACACGAGGATTGCCACGTCCGCCTTCAAGTGAGTTGATAAGCGCTGTCTCTTCTCCGCACACATAAGCGCCTGCACCTTTGCGGATCTCAATATCAAAAGAGAACGAAGAGCCGAAAATATTTTTACCGAGAATACCCAGATTACGGGCATCTTCTATTGCTTTTTGTGTACGTTCGATCGAAAGGTAATATTCGCCGCGGATATAAATAAATCCTTTTTCAGCGCCGACGGCATATCCTGCAAGAGCCATACCTTCGAGCAATTTATGCGGGTCGCCTTCCATGATCAATCGGTCTTTGAATGTGCCCGGTTCACCTTCATCGGCATTACAAACGATATATTTCGGTTTATTCTGCAACGGTGCGGTAAATGACCACTTCAAACCCGTAGGGAATCCTGCGCCGCCGCGGCCGCGAAGTCCGGATGCCTTTACAATATTCACAATGTCTTCCGGTTTCTTCTCGGTAACAGCTTTTGCAAGAGCCTCATACCCGTTGACCGCAATATATTCCTCAATGCTTTCCGGGTTGATCATACCGGCATTGGCAAGAACGATACGATTTTGTTTTTTAAGTTCAAGAGCCGATTCGCGGAAACTTACGGAGCTTGTGTCAACTTTTCCTTCAAAAACGAGGCGATTGACCTTTCTGCCCTTCAGCAGATGTTCCGATACGATCTCACGCGCATCCTCTGCTGTAACATTTGCATAATAAACGTCATCAGGCTCAACAAGGATAACAACACCTTTGCCGATGATCCCCATGCTGCCTGTTTCAATGACCGCTATTTCATCGGTCAGTTTAAATTCTTCAAGAGCGCGTTTAAATGCGTCCTGCACACGGCGGGCGCCGGCAATGAGGGTTTCTTCGTCTATGCCGAACAAGACGTATTTTGT
Source organism: uncultured bacterium (assembly GCA_964539615.1). Lineage (GTDB taxonomy): Bacteria > Macinerneyibacteriota > Macinerneyibacteria > Macinerneyibacteriales > CAYRFE01 > CAYRFE01. The sequence goes on along the minus strand of CAZIJP010000012.1, from coordinate 27,285 downwards.
TTTCAACGTCATATTTTCCCCTCCCTGTACTGATTTATAATGCGTTCAATTTTTTTCGGTGTCAAATTACCATACACGGTCTCATCGATCATCATAGCAGGAGCTACACCGCAAACGCCGAGGCATTCAGCGGTTTCAAGCGTGAACATAAGGTCGGGAGTGGTCTGGCCTACTTCAATAGAAAGTTGCTTCTTCAAGGTATCAAGGATCGATACTGAACCCATAAGATGGCACGGAGGAGAATCGCACAAACGGATAACATGTTGACCGCGAGGTTTTTGAGAATACATGGAATAAAACGTAGCGGTGCCGTATACTTTTGAATACGGAACATTGAGATACTCTGCTACATCCATCAGGTCGTCTTCGGTAACATAGTTATACTGATTAGCATCCTGGATATCATGGAGTATATACAGGAGATTATCCAGTTTCGGTTCATAGCGTTTTAAAATTTCCCGCCTGTTCATACTGCTCCTTTCTATGTGCACAGAAATAGAAAAGACCGGGTTACCCCGGCCTTATTCCTCAATTCCCGTTGTTTTATCGATCGCATTAAACGGGCATACATCATAGCATGTCCCGCATTGTATACATCCTGCTTGGTCGATGACATGGAGTTTCCCGCGTTCGCCTGCAATGACCTTTGTCGGGCACTTTTGCGCACAGACCGTACATCCGCGGCAACGGTCGGTGATCGTAAACGTGAGCAGATCGCGGCAAACCAATGCACGGCATTTTTTCTCGCGAATATGTTCTTCGTATTCTTCGCGGAAATAACGGATGGTTGAAAGCACCGGATTCGGCGCTGTCTGACCGAGGCCGCACAACGAAGCTTTTTTTATGGTCTGACCGAGTTCGATAAGTTTTTCTATATCGCCGTCTTCACCTTTTCCGCTTGTGATCCGTTGCAGGATATGCTGCATTTGTTTGAGACCAATACGGCACGGCACACATTTTCCGCATGACTCGAACGCGCTGAACTCTATAAAGAATTTTGCAGTGTTCACCATACAGGTAGTATCGTCCATTGCAATGATACCACCGGACCCCATCATTGCGCCAAGAGTAAGGAGACTTTCATAATCGATCTTAGTATCAAAATATTCTTCTTTAATGCATCCGCCCGACGGTCCGCCAAGCTGAACGGCTTTGATCTTTTTGCCTCCCGGAGCTCCGCCTCCGATATCATAAATAAGTTCGCGGATCGTTGTGCCCATCGGTACTTCCGCAAGGCCTGTGTTCTTAATTGTTCCTGATAAAGCAAATACCTTGGTACCTTTACTTGTCTCAGTGCCGATTGCACTCATCCATGCGCCGCCGTTAAGCACTATATGGCGAACATTCGCATACGTTTCAACATTGTTGAGCACGGTTGGTTTTTCCCATACACCGCTCACTGCCGGATAAGGCGGACGCGGACGCGGGGTTCCGCGCTTTCCTTCGATTGAATGAATCAGCGCAGTCTCTTCTCCGCAAACAAACGCACCGGCGCCCATACGTACTTCAAGGTTGAACGAGAAGTTGGTACCGAAAATATTGTTGCCAAGGAAACCGTATTCTTCGGCTTGCTTGATAGCTTTTTTCAGACGAACGATAGCAAGCGGATATTCGGCGCGGACATACACGTATCCGTGTTGTGCTCCTACAACATATCCTGCGATTGCCATGCCCTCAATGAGGGTATGCGGATCGCCCTCAATGACCGAACGGTCCATGAACGCACCCGGATCGCCTTCATCGGCATTACAAACAACGTATTTTTCTTTTTCTTGAACTTCTTTGGTAAATTTCCACTTTAAATATGTCGAGAAACCGCCACCGCCTCTGCCGCGAAGCCCCGATTTCATGATTTCGTTCAGTACAGTGTCGGGATTCATTTCAGTAAGAGCCTTGCCAAGCGCTTCATAACCGCCGACGGCAATATACTCGTCGATACTTTCAGGGTCGATCGAACCGCAGTTTTTCAAAACAATCTTTTGCTGTTTCTGAAAATAATCGATCTCTTGATGTTTTCTGACAAGCTCTTCGGTCTTTGAAGATTTATAGAGCAACCGTTCAACCGGACGCCCTTTCAGGAAATGCTCTTCAACGATATCGCGGACATCGTCGATCTGCACTTTTTTATATAAAATTCCTTCGGGATAGACAAGAATGACCGGGCCTAATTCACACGGTCCCATACACCCTGTCTCAATTATCTTAACTTCACTTCCCAGACCAAATTTCCCGACCTCGGCAAGCAGCGCTTCTTTGACCTTCAAGCTGTCATTCGAGATGCATGACGCACCGCTGCACACCAACACGTTCAACCGCTGGGTGCGGGCATTATCCATAATTCATCCTCCACTTCGTAATATCCGTTATTTCTTGTCCTCCATTGAAACGACCATATCATCCACGACTTTGCCGTTCACGATATGCTGATCGACAACTTTTTTTGCTTTGTCGGGTGTCATGTGACCGTAAACAACGATAGGTTTGCCGTTTTCATGGATCTCAACGATCGGTTCCATGGAACTCATACCTTTTTCGCCGGTTTGAGTGACGATAACTTCTTTGATATTACGTGCATTGATCTCATTGATAAACGCTTTCAATACTTCACGGGCTCCGGCTGCGATACCGGAAGTACCCATGCCGACTACGACTTTAATTTTTGCATCTTGAGCGCGAAGTTTAAGGTCTTCTTGTGCTTTTTCACGCATTTTTCTTAATTCGTCAAGGCTTTTCATAGTGTGACCCTCCTTATTGATTACTGTATTTTTTAATGATCTCTTGAACTTTCTTACGGTCAACATTACCGTAAACATCCTCATTTACCATAACTGCAGGGGCTAATCCGCAAGCGCCGAAACAGCGTGCGGTCGATAACGTGAACTGCTTGTCCTCTGAGGTCTGACCTACGTCAATATTCAAAGATTCGCGAAACATGTCGACAACTCGATCAGCGCCGCGCACATAACAGGCCGTGCCGAGACAAACATTGACGACAAATTTCCCTCTTGGAGTGGTGCTGAAGAAGTTGTAAAAAGTTACAACGCCGTAAACCGTGCTCAACGGAATGTTGAGACGCTGGGACACATAGGTTTGAACCTCGGTCGGCAAATATCCAAATATTTCCTGAGCGTGATGCAGGACATTTATTAGCGGCCCGGGCAGGCCCTTCACCGAGTCAATATAAGCGCTCAATTCCCTATATTGCTCATTGTCCGGAATATGAACAGAAGTCTGTTCCATAGATCCTCCTCCCCACTTATCCCAAAACTCTATTCCCAAAACCATATCTCTAATAGGTAGTTTTTTCCCGTTCAACTATACATCCTAAAAGTAAAAAATCAAGTTAAAAACCTCTCATTTGCTCCATGAAACATTACCGTACATTTCGCGTATATATAAGAAAAGGAGATACCGTATGGAATTGTTTGAAACAACACTTAGCGCCGTTTACGGCGGTAAAGTGCTTGATGTGGCAACCGGAAGAGGCGACTTTATAGAATGTATCAGCCGTTTCCAACATCTTATCTCAATCACGGCATTGGATAAACTTTCCGAACCGGAAGGATTCACTGCCCAATTCGCACCGCTTACTGTTCAGTATGCCACAGGTGATGCAAAGTGCTTACCATTTGAAAATGCTTCCTTCGATACGGTCTGCATTTCAAATTCCCTGCACCATATGCAGGACCCGAACATTGTTCTTAACGAAATGCTCCGTGTTTTAAAACCTTCAGGAACATTCATTGTCAATGAAATGTATTCCGATACAAACGATGAACAACGCTTGACCCATGTGTTGCTCCATCACTGGTGGGGTTCGATCGATTCCGCTGTCGGCGTAACTCACAATATAACGTATACAAAAAACGATCTTAAAACAATCTTTTCATCACTTGCCGTTGAAGAAATATCAACCGTTGATTATTCATATCCTGCCGAAACGCTCTCTGATGAACAGATATCTCATTTGCTCAACGGCTGTGACCGTTATCTTGAACGCGTAAAAATAAAAGGTCTTGATAGTTCCTTAATTAAAACAGGTGAAGAATTGAAACAACGTGTTATCGATATTGGATTTGCATCTGCTCCGTCACTGCTCTTCATCGGTAAAAAAGCATAAATCAAACCGTCATGAGCTTTTTCCGATGAATAAAAAACAAGGGATTTCCCCTTGTTTTTTTGTTAATAATCTTAATAAGAAGATGAGTTCTCAGCAATAGAAGACAATAATGAAAGTATTTTTTTCATATTCGGGATCGAACAGTTTGCAGGTTTATCCTCAACGGTATGCCATGCAGCATAATCAAAATCAATGATATCGACAAATGGTATCCCCTTCTCTAAAAACGGCACATGGTCATCAATGACCGTATGCTTTACAGAGTCATTGAAAAATGTATAGCCCATTGTTCGAGCTGTTTTCCAAATTTTCTTACATAATTCCGGGACTGCATTATATGAGTTCCCCTCATAATTAATATTCAGGTCTTTGTCACCGACCATATCAATAAGAATACCGAATCGTATCGTTATCGGCATAGATGCTGCCATTCGTTGCGCCCCGATACAAAATGTCTCTACTGAATTCCCACTGTCCTCAGCATCAAAAAAGATAAGATGTACTGTTTCTTTATTATTTTTTTGTTGTCCCAGCTTGTCGGCCAATGCTAACAGGATGGCAGTGGTTGCGTTGCCGTCATTGGCTCCGAAGACCGGTTTAGTATGGTTTGAGGCCAGCATATCCTGATCAGCTACCGGACGCGTATCCCAGTGCGATGCAAAGGCAACCGCTGTTTTTCCGGCAGAAAATGTCCCGATGATATTGAACCCTTTTTGGGGGCCGAGGAATGGATTTGTATACGAAAATTCACGGATATCGACAATCGCCCCTGCTTTTTTCAAGGATGCTATGATATAATTTTTTACGGCCGTGTGATTAGATGAACCCGGCTGATGAGGGCTGAGTGAATTTAATGTCGTAAAATGTTCTTCAAGTGTTGCTGCATTGAGCAAAGCGGAACTTATAAGGAAGATAATAACTAAAATAAACCGCATATCACCACGCAACCGGTTTTCGTTTTGCCGGCATGGTCATACACCGCACACCGCCGCCGCCTCGGGCCAATTCAGCGCCTGCGATCCCTATCACCAATCGGTTGTAATCGGCGCTGTTCTTTTTTCCCGAGAGAATGTCTTTAGCCTTGCAGATCTCAAATCCGGCCTTTGACAGTTCATCGAGTGTTCGGCTGTTGCAATCATAGCCGATGATCTTGCCAGGCGCAAAAGCAAAGAAATTGGTACCGGATAACCATTGTTCCCGCTCCTGATATAAGGGATTCTCTCCGCCGCAGATGACCGGTTCTAATTCCATCCCGACCGTTTTTAATCCGGTCAGCAAATTTTTCACTTGTTCATATGTTTTTTTCCCGTCAGGGAAGATCGATATTTTCACGACCGGTAACAGTTGATGACCGAGCACATACGGTTTATACACAACGCATGAATGTTTATCCGCCATGGTGAACACCATATCAAGATGTATGGTCGCACGTTCTTTCGGCAGCACAACGGCGAAAATATGAAACGGCTCATGTATATCCCGAGCCAGCGCATCGGTGATCCTGTCAATGCTTTGCGGCGTTGTACGTTCCGATACGCCTATAGCCAGACAATCATGACGCAATACGAGGAGGTCGCCGCCTTCAATCGTTACATTTCCCAACGACCCTTCCGCCATGCCGTCAAATAAAAAACCTTCAGCTTTAAAATCAGCATGGTATTTATAAATAAATTTCATGATTAGCGCTTCGATCATGCGAACACGGGTTGCCATAGACCCGGTCACGACCTTACTGCCTACGACAATGGCGCTATCCCGCATAAAATATAAATTCGGCAAGGGAGGAAGATCAAATATTGTGTCAGAAAGATACGAGGTCAATGTATTCTTTTTTTGCCGTACACCCTCGATCATAGAGGTCGCACATTCTTCAGGGCTCCAACATTCAAATTCATCACGCCTTGATTTGACCTCCGGGAATAGCGAACAAACGGTCTTTATGAATTCGGCTTTAACAGCATTGTTTTTCAATATTTCAATGAAAAGATCTTTGGTCTCATACGTTGATGTCACCATGCTGAGTATCTCACGCAATTCACGATGGTCTTCAGCGATCACCGGAAGCGGAATAATGTCATTATATAATACCTGTTCGGCAGATTTCGGCGTCATTTCTTCGATCTCTGGCCCGGGCGAATGAAGAATGACCTTTTCAAGCACGCCTATCTCGGAAGAAACGCTGATCCTCGGTTCCATTCAATGCCCCTCTTTCACCATTGCAGCAGAATACAGCGTACATCGGTTACGTCCGTTTCGCTTAGACTCATATAATGCCGTATCGGCAAGGCGAATGATCTCGAGTAAATTTTCACTATGTTGCGGATATACGGCAATGCCGGTACTTACCGTGACCGACAATACATTCCCCTGATAATCATAAACCGACCGGGCCAGTGCTGAACGCAACCGTTCGGCAAATGAAAATGCTGTCTCCGAATTGACTGAATGAAGAAATATGATAAATTCTTCACCGCCATAACGACCCACATAATCGCTTCCACGCACAGTGTTTTTCATTATTTCAGCTGTTTTTTTCAGTACGAAATCGCCGGCTGCATGTCCATAGGTATCATTGAACTTTTTAAAGAAATCGATGTCAAGCATCAATACGGCACATGAACCGGGATACCGTTGATACCGCAAGTATTCTTCTTCCAGTTTTTCCAAAAAAGCACGACGATTCAAAACAGCGGTTAATCCGTCGATACGCGCATGAAATTCCTGTTCTCGAACATAGGTTATTTTATCAAGAACGGCTGCCAGCATTTTCACAAAAATATCTAAAAGCACCATATCCGGCTGTGAAAACGCTGTATCCCTATACCGTATGACATCAACGACACCGATGATATTGTCTTTAAAATACAATGGCATCGCCGTAAAATAGCGTTCGCGAATGCCTGCATGCACACGCTTGAATTCATCGGGTGTTAAAAAAACCGATTTCTTTATATCGAGCACTTTGGCATTTGCAGCGGTGATTATTCCGAAGGCAAGCGACTCATCGGTAACTGCCGTTGAATTTGGATACAGAATACTGCGTAACGCGGTTTTTTTTGCATTAAACAATAAAATATCCAATTTATCATAATCCAATTGCGTTTTTAAAATTTCAGTAGCAGCCTCAATGATATGCTCCTCAGTTGTTGCAGAAATGAATATTTCGAGGATACCGCGGAACAATTCTTTGATACGCCGTTCATGCTGCCAGATCGTCGTAAAATAATTACGCATACTGACCGTATGTAAAACATGATATAAAAGCAACGCTTGGCCGTCATTCAGCGGTGCCTTTGCATCCATTATATAAAAATAATATTTGTTCTCATCAAGTTTACAGGTAAAAACAGCTGCCGACCCGTATTTTTTCTCACCGAATAATCTATCAGCCAATTGCAAAGTTCTATTTTCATAAATTTTATGCTTAGCTAAAACTGCAACATCTTTGATCTCATCATCGGTGCCGAGAAATTCATCTTTTGACTCATCAACGTTGTATATCTTTCCGTCTGCGACATACACTGCCGCTGCTTTTATTACAGGAAGATATTTATTACAGTTATGCAGAAAAAACCTCAACAAGGCCTTATTAGTCGTCATTTGGGCAATATTTGACAAAAATTCATCAAAAGCAGTTTGTTTGGTCATCAAAGCTTTTGAGGAAACAGCCGATTTTTCAAAAACTGAAGCTTGCTTGATACGCTTAAAACGATCGGTGGCCAACAAAAACACACACAGTGCAAAAACTACTGTCGATAATATCAGCAGTAATGTCATAGAAAATAAAATACCGACTATACATAAAATCACCCCGCCTGCGCCTGCAATTGCCTCAGCAGGAGAAATAAAAAAATGTTTCATGTAATTTAATCTTTCTTAGAAAGAATCCACGTCATCGGGTCAACCGGTGTGCCGAATATACGCACTTCATAATGAAGATGCGGCCCGACAGACCATCCAGTGCTACCGACTCGACCTATTATGTCGCCTTTTTTCACTTTTTGTCCAACCGATACCTGAATTGAATCCATATGTCCGTAACGTGTTTGAATACCGTAGGAATGATCTATATCGACTGATTTACCGTACCCCGTACGCCACCCCGCAGTAGAAACAACACCATCACCGGGAGCTAAAATTTCGGTGCCTGCCGTCTGCGCAATATCAATACCGGTATGAAACTCCACCGTTTGAGTCAACGGTGAGATACGACGGCCGAATCCGCACGTGATCCAACCGTAAACCGGATAATTCGTCGGAATCCCGTCCCAATCCTCTTTTTTCAATTTTACATTTGAATTGATCTTTTCCAATTGCTCTTTTGCCAGACTGACCCGAAGCTCAGTGGTCGTGATCGCAATGGAAATATCTTCAAGTTCATTTTTCAATACCGGATCGAGTATAAGATTTTCAGATTCTTCAGGATTGACATCACTGATACCGCCGACACCCATCTCTTTTACGACATTACTCATCGGAGGTAAATTATTGACCACTAAAAGATTATCGACCGAATCCAAAATATTCATGATCGCTTCTTCGCTTGAGTTCGCTGTCTGCTTTAGGTTGTCTACACGATTTCGCAGGACCCTATTTTCATAGACAAGTTTTTCATATTCTTTTTTTTGAACAAGCTGATTACGATAATCGATAAACACGAAACCCAGCCCTACGGCGATAGCAACGAGTATCGCTACACCAATATAAAAAACACCGTAACTGATACGTTGTTGCTTAACCCCCACTTCTTCGTGCGGGACAAACATAAAAGTTATGTATTTACTGAATGATTTTCTTATCATAAGCTTCCGTCAGGTTCATTGTATGACTGTAAATGATGCCTGTCAAGAGTTTTTACAAAATATTTTAAACGATTTTCTCTTTTTTATTACCTTCTTATTTGTTTCATATGGTAATACACATTTTTTAAATATTACAACAAATGTAAAGCAGGCTTGACATATCTAAAAAAAGCTGTATACTTTGATTGATGAGGCATTCTATGATACAATAGCGACCGGGGAGGTGCACTGAGATATGGACAATAAAATCAAGGACATGAGGCAGGCGAACGGCTTGACCCAAGAAGATCTTGCTCAAAAAGTGCATGTTTCCCGTCAAACGATCATTTCCTTAGAAACAGGTCGTTATGATCCTTCTATACATCTTGCTTATAAAATCGCACGTGTTTTCGACAGACCGATAGAAGATATCTTTATATTTCACGGAGAGGAGCACGAATGAAAAATAACGCCACAACAAAAGCATTGATCATAACCAACATTTTAGCTATTTTTGTCGCAGGAAATATTTTCATACTGTCCCACGTATTTAGTTTTGACATCAATTTTATAAGAGGTGTTTACGTGGGTTTGTTCGTCTCTATAGCGGCATATGATGTCATCACTATCCGCGCGTTAAAAACAAATAAAACTGAACTTGACGAGCGGTATTACTTCATCCACCAGAAGGCATGTAATTTTGTTTTTGCCGTTTTCACAGCTGCCACTGCGATGTTCTCGATACTTTCCAGAGCTGAAAACTTTCTTTCAATTCCCTTAAGTTCTTTTTTAACGTATCAACTTAACGGGATAATTGTACTGTATGTGATTGCTTTTGCGTATTTGTGGAAACGATATTGAAGCGAGGCAAGCTATGAAACCGATAGAAACAAAAAAACAACTGATCAAAACAAATTTAATCATTTTCGGTATTGCCGTAGTATTTATCATAATCCTGCAATTCGTGCATCTGCCGCTTCCGGTCATAACCGGTATCTTCGGCGGACTTGCCGGATTATCGTTCTACTACAATCTGCTCGGCTTGAAATCAATAAAAAACAAGACCAATGTACAGGATGAGCGATTTATATTGATCGTTCACGAGACCAATTCGATCATGTTCAATATAATAATCAGTATGTTGGCAGCTGCAGTGCTCCTGTTTGAGGTACATATACCGACGTGGCTGACAGTTAAAGATTTCGCGTTCCATCTGCTTCTTATCGGCTGCGGATTGTATTGGATCATTTTTATTTTTGTCAGAAGAAAATATTGATGACGAACACAGTCTGTAACAATTTTATTGAATTATTTCCTTTAATTCCGTAATTTCCTGTTTCGTTAAGGGCGCGATCTCCCCTTCATGCAGATTACCAAGCTGAATACCCGCATAATTGATACGCATCAACCGTTGAACCTTCTTCCCTACAGCCTTTATCATGCGGCGTATCTCGCGTTTCCTGCCGGTATGCAAGGTTATTTCATACAGCAATGCGGTCTTTATACGCACATGATCGCAACGAAGCACTTCTCCGTCATCTTCAATGCCTTTATACATTCTGTCGAGGTCTGCTTTTTGTAACGGTTTGCTGACCGTCACGATATAGGTACGAGGCACTTCAAACGACGGATGGGTCAAGGCATGCAACAACTCGCCGTCATTGGTCAACAACAATAACCCTTCGCTCTCTTTATCAAGACGGCCGACATAATTACAGTCACGGTATTCATTACCCAGAAAATCATAGATCGTTTTGCTGAATTTATCTTCCTTCGTACAGGTAAACCCGCACGGTTTATAAAACTTGAAATATCGTTTTTGAAGAAGGACGAGTTGTTGTCCGTTGAGGGTCACCGAGTCATTTGATTCATCAACCGTATAGGCCGGCGTCGTCACTGATTGTCCGTTCACGGTCACTCTGCCTTCACTGATCAGCTCTTCTGCTTTTCTGCGGGAGGCCGCGCCGCATTCGGCTATAAAACGCGCAAGCCGCATCATTGTATTAGCTTTTCTATTTCGCTCAGCTCAGGAAGGTCATCTAATGAGTTGAGGCCGAAATATTCGAGAAATTTTGATGTAGTACCGTATAACAACGGTTTACCGGGAGTATCGCGTTCACCGACAACCTTCACCAGTTCGAGCTCCAATAATTTTGTCAGAATATGCGGTACGCTGACGCTACGAATCATCTCGATCTCAACGCGGGTCACCGGTTGATTGTATGCCACCACGGCAAGTGTCTCAAGGGATGACTTTGACAATTTGAATGATTTCTTAATATTGAACAACCTCGTGAGATACTGACCGAATTCAGGAGAGCTGCGGTATTCATACCCGCCGGCAAGTTTGAAGATACGAAATCCACGTTTGAGGTTTTCGTATTCATCGTTCAACTCTGTCACCATTGCCTCAACAGCCTCTGCGGTCACCATTTCATCGGCCAGCACTTCGCAGATCTTGTCCGAACTTATCGGCGATTGCGATGCGAAAATAAGCGCTTCTATGACGGGTTTATACTCTTGAACAGCCATATCTCTCCAAACACCTCGTTTTGCCTAATTTGTATGAATTTCAACCGCACTAATTCCAATATAGCGAAAAAATACACGATCACTTCCATTTTCGAACGACTCTTTTTCATGATCTCGGCAAATGAAAGACTGTCCTGTGCCGCAAAGAACGCCCGCACATTTTCCATTTTTTCTTCCACCGTATACGTTTCACGTTCCACTTCATGAAAAATGACCGTACCGACCTTGTCCATCAAGGATTTATAGGTTTCCAGTAATTCGTAAAATGACACATCAAATAATAATTCTCTGCTGGTATATGACGCCTCTTCCTTGCTCACGTCACGCGGGTAGGTCTCAAGCATGGTCAATTCGTATTTATCGAGAAGTTCGGCAACTTCTTTGAACAATTTATATTCCAGCAATTGATGTATGAGTTTGTTGCGCGGATCATCAACATCGATCTCATCGGAAGTGACCTGTTCGGTAGGCAACAACATTTTCGATTTGATATACATGAGCGTAGATGCCATCACCATAAATTCCGTTGCGATCTCAATGTCCATTTCCTGCATCAAATTCAGATATTTTAAATATTGATCAGTTATGACCGCGATCTTGATATCATAAATATCCATTTTGTTCTCTTTGATAAGAAACAACAAAAGGTCGAGTGGACCTTCAAATATCTCCAATTTGAGCGTTGGTTTATCCATCAGCGAGCAATGCCATAATCTGTTGTATGTCAAACGGTTTTGTGATGATCTTATTTATCGCCGTAATATCCTTATCGTCAAAATACGAATGACTCCATCCGGTCAATAGGTAAATAACACTGTCAGCGCGTAATGACCTCAGTTTTGTGGAAAGCGCAAGCCCATCATTATCAGGAAGCGTATAATCGCAAAAGACCGTCTTGATATCAGGGTCAGCACTAAATACTTCTTCCGCTTCGGAAGCTTTTCCGGCAGTTACGGGTGTATGGCCGGTCATTTCAACGACCTCTTTCAGAAGATTCAGAATAAAGTCTTCGTCATCGATCAACAGAACCTTCACGGCATCCTCCTTTGGATCAATACATTCGCCAATGCTGCAATTCCTTCCCGCCTGCCTACAAATCCCATTTTTTCATTCGTTGTGGCCTTGATACCAACGGCATCTGATCCCACATTCAATACACAGCCGATGTTTTTTTTCATCGCATCAATAAACGGAGCGATCTTCGGAGCCTCTGCGATTACAACCGTATCAACATTAACGATCGTCCATACATCGCCTACGGAATCCATGACCGCTTTCAATAGATCTATACTTGAAGCACCCTTAAAGCGTTCATCGGTATTCGGGAACATATGCCCGATATCGGTCTTTCCTGCAGCGCCTAAAACTGCATCCATAATAGCATGGATCAATACGTCGGCATCAGAATGCCCGTCAAGACCAAATGCATACGGTATCTCAACGCCGCCGAGTATGAGCTGCCTGCCCGTGCAAAACCGATGGACATCGTATCCCATCCCGATCCTATACATCGCTCATCCTTTGCTCTATGATCAACTGAGCTCGCAACAGGTCGGCCTGCGTGGTCAGCTTGATATTCGTTTCTTCCCCCATTATACAGTAGACGGGAATACCTTTCAATTCAAAAAAAGCCGCATCATCGCTCACGTCAACCGCATCAAATTCTTCGACCAGCATACGCAATAACGTAGCATCAAACAGCTGCGGTGTCTGCACAGCCCGAAGGCAATCCCGTGGAATTGTACCGGTCACATGTCCGGTATCATCAATTTGCTTGATCGTATCGGTGACCGGTATCGCACATATGACAGCAGGATGTAATTTCCCGACGGCAAGTAGTGAATCTATAAGATGGTCCGATGTCAACGGACGCGCGGCATCATGAATGATTACTCGGTTTTCGCCTTGAATCAGCTGCAATCCGTTACGAACCGAATCCTGTCTGCGCTTCCCGCCGGCCGTTATCACAACACACTCCAATTCATAAGAATTCAACAATTTACGGGTCGATTCGATATCACTTTCAGGTACAACGGCAACAATTGTGCCTATCATCGGCTGTCTTGAAAATAGTTGTAAAGACCTGACGATCACCGGAACACCGCACAGCGATTGAAATTGTTTTTTTACATCAGTGCCCATTCGTGAACCGCTGCCGCCGGCAACGATCACAACCGCTGTGGTCACGGGAACACCTTCCTTATCATTTCTTCAAGCGTTGATGCCGTAAGCACATTCATGCCTGCAGGAAGTTTTTTTGTTTGATTAGGAATCACGGCTGATGTGAACCCAAGCTTTGCCGCCTCATCAAGCCGTCTTTCAGCAAACGGGATCTTTCGCAACTCACCCGACAAACCGGTCTCTCCCATGACAAGCATCTTTTTAGGTAATGCCCTGTCAAGAAGCGAGGATACGATCGCCACGGCGATGCCTGCTCCCGCCGAAGATTCTTTCACGGCCATACCGCCGACGACATTGACAAAAACATCAAATTTGCCCATTTCATACCGTAATCGCTTTTCCAACACGGCAAGTATGATAGATAATGTCTTGCTATCAATACCGTTGGCCACTCGCTGGGGTATCGCATAATACGATCGGCTGACAAGCGCTTGGATCTCAAGAAATATCGGTCGTACGCCTTCCATCACCGATACGGTTGCACTCCCGGACAATGCCGGCGTATCATCAAGAAAAAATGCGGAGGGGTTTGCGATCTCATTGAGCCCGTTTCCGTCCATGGCAAACACACCGATCTCTTGCGTTGAGCCAAATCTATTCTTTGTTGAACGGAGAATGCGCCAAAAATTGCGATCATCTCCTTCAAAAAACAAGACAGTATCTACCATATGTTCCAATACCATCGGACCTGCTATGGAACCTATTTTCGTAACATGCCCTATAAGCACGATTGATATTCCTTTAGAATGGGCGCATTCACGTAACCGGAATGCCGCCTGGCGCACTTGGCTTACCGTACCTGCCAAGCTTTCCACAGCAGGGTCGTAAATTGTTTGAACAGAATCCACAACGACAAGCGAGGCTTTAGTCTGATCAATAAGCGAAACGATTGCATCGAGCCGGTCTTCGTTGCTTACCAACATCTTCATGTCGGCACCAAGCCGGTCTGCACGTTCCCTGATTTGTTCAATGCTCTCTTCTGCAGATACATAAAGCACCGTTTGGCCTTGCCGTACCATTTTATCGGCGATCTGCAGCATCAACGTTGATTTGCCGATTCCTGGCCCACCTGATAATAATGTTAAACTTTTTTTAAAAAAACCGCCGCCGAGCACACGGTCGGCTTCAGATATGCCTGTTGGGAGAATATCCCGTTCTCGAGTAAATCCGACTTCGGATAAAGGAATCGCTTCAGAAGGATTAGATGATGATGCGTGGGACTCTTTAACGCGTATTTCTTCAGTAATACTGCCCCAGGCATTGCATTCCTGGCATTTCCCAATCCAACGCGGATATTCCTTGCCGCATTGGGAACAGACGAATACGGTCTTTTCGCGTTTCATCAGAAGACGGACACCGAGAAATATTTCTTCGGGTTCTTCTTCATATCAGCCAACAACTCTTTTAACTCTTTAGTGGCATCATCGACATTGTTGTATATGTGATCGTCTTTAAGAAGTTTCCCGATATTGCCGTTACCGTTTTTCACATCCTGATTGATTTCGTTCAGGGTTACCGACAACTCGCCAAGCTGAACGGCCATTTTATCGATATCATCAATGACGGTCGATATCTTCTGCCCTTTCCCGTCAAAACCTTTTGATAATTCCGTGGTCAAACCGCGAATATTGGCGGTGATCTTCACAATATCAGTTGAGGCCGTACTTAAATTTGTGGTGGCATTACGTATATTATTGCGGTTGTCTTCCAACACAAGGCGCGTCTCATAAAGAACATCACCCATGTTTTTCACAACGCGCCTGAAATTATCCATGCTGTCTTTATCCATGACCTCGCGGAGCTGCCCCATGATCTCGCGAAGATCGGTGGCGATCTCATTACCTTTTGCAAACAATTCTTCCGTACTCATCGGATCAACGCCGGTAACGATAGAATTTTCGGTAATTATGGGGTTTGCAGGATCCCCCTGGCTGATCTCAATATATTTCTCACCTAAAAGCCCCATGGTGTTGATATAAAAACGTGATTTTTCACGCAGGCGAATCTTTTTCTCTATCCAGACTTTCACGAGGATATACATGCGACCTGTCGTGTCTTCTTTCATTTCGATCTCTTTAACGGTACCTATCGTAATACCGCCCAAGCGTACCGGAGCATTACCTTCCAAACCGTTGGCAAAATTGTAGGTAATATAGACGGTATAACCTTTTTTAAACATCCTCGATTCGCCAAGCATAAAAAACATGATGAAAAATAATATAATCGTTAACGAAACAAAAAAACCCCATTTGACTTCTTTTTTCATGAATGCCTCCGTTACACGACGATCGGACCGTCAGCACGCCTGTTGATGAACTGCTGAACGATCGGATTGTCACACTTTTTTATTTGAGCAGGAGTGCCGTTAAACACAACTTGCCCCTGATACAGCATAAATATTTTATCGGCGATACGATAGACCGTTTCCATATCATGGGTAACGACCACTGAGGTCAATCCAAGTTCTTTCTTCAATCCTGTTATCAGGTCGTCAATATTGGCTGACATGACGGGGTCGAGCCCCGTTGTGGGTTCATCATAAAAAATATAACGCGGGTTTTTTATAACGGCACGCGCAAGCGCTGCTCTTTTCTTCATACCACCGCTCAATTCAGACGGTTTGAGATACTCGACATTCTTCAACCCGACCATGCCAAGCACTTCGATCACGCGTGATTTGACATCGTCATCTTCCGCGGTCTTCTTCGTCCCCCATACAATAGGGAACGCCACGTTTTCAAGCACGGTCAATGAATCGAACAGAGCGCCGCCCTGGAACAGATAACTGAAATGCGAACGGATGTCCTCGAGCGTTTCCCGATCGGCGCCGGTAACACTTTGTCCATCGACGGTGATACTGCCGGCCTCGGGTGTTATCAATCCGACTATCGTTTTTAAAAGAACGCTTTTCCCGCAGCCGCTTTGCCCGATGATCGCAGTGGTTGAACCGTCATCGATCTGAAGGTCCACTCCCTTAAGGACAGGATTGTTTCTGAATTGTTTATATATATTACGGACAGTTATCATATATCACCTGAAGAATAACGATGTTAGGAAGTAATCGGCCAAAAGGATCAATATTGACGCATACACAACGGCATTGGTCGTTGATTTACCGACGCCTTCTGCGCCTCCTTTAGTAAAAAAACCGAAATAAGCGCCGACAAGCGCAATGATCTGTGAAAAAACAAAACTTTTGAAAAGTCCGGAAATAACGTCGATCGATTCCACGTAATACGACACATTATCAATATATTTCATGAGCGGGATATGCAATATCTTTGCGGCCACCAGATATGCTCCGGCAATGGCGATCACGTCGGTTATGACAGTAAGCAGCGGGATCATCAAACCGGCAGCTATAAAACGCGGGGCGACCAAATAATTTTGCGGATTCACCGCCATCATTTCCAACGCATCGATCTGTTCGCTTATCCTCATCGACCCGATTTCGGCGGCAATACCTGAGCTCAACCGGCCTGCTAATATCAATGCGGCGAATACCGGGCCTAGTTCTCGCAAGATCGCAATGCCGACAATACCGCCGACATACGTCTCTGCGCCAAAAGAACGCAATTCCTGTATAAGCTGATAAGACATAATGATACCCATAAAAGAAGCCGTTAAAATAATAATGGGGAGTGATTTAATACTCATTTCGTAAAAATCTTTAAAAATATGCTTGAAAGGCGGGAACGGTTTTACGGATTTGTAAGAATCGATAATAAAGAAAAAGAAAACGCCTACATTCTCTAAATATTCATACAACTTTGTTCGTTTCATGGCTTGATAATACCGTCAATAGTAGTAAAAGTCAATGCGGTTTTCGTATTTCCCTGAAAAGATTATGTAATACAAAAAGGATAATTAGGTGCAATCTATAAAAAAACAGCGGAGCAAGCTCCGCTGTTTGAAATTCTCAAATATCGAGATGCATGACCGAAAAGTTATTTCAACTTCTTCAGTTCTTTTTCCATAAGATCGACCAACGTCTTAAGGTCATCGATAACGGCCTGTACAACTTCCGGCTTATTCATGTCGACACCGGCTTTTTTCAGAAGTTCCATCGGATAATCGTTTCCGCCGGACTTTAACAAATTGAGATACCGTTGTTTTGCTGCTTCACGGCTTGCCTTTGAGCCGGTGGTCATGTCTTTATAGAGTTTTGAGGAAGCCGCAAAACTCGTTGCATACTGATATACATAGAAGGGCTGAGAATAGATATGATCGATCATTGTCCATGAGATGCCCACGAATTCTTTGATATCGGGCACAACATCACCGTAATAGGTTTGATCAAGTTTACTCATGACATCATTCAGGATATTTGCTGTTATCGGCTGGCCCTGTTCGGCAAGTTTATTGATCTGCAATTCAAAATCAGCCAAAAGTGTCTGATAATAGAATGTATTCAAGATACCTCCGATAGCCTGACGGAGAAGAGCGATGCGGATGTTCGGATCTTTTGTGTTTGCGAGAAGGTAATCAAGCATGATACGTTCGTTCATGGTAGATGCGACCTCAGCCACAAAGATCGACGGATAATGCGTCTGATACGGTTGGTTCTCACAAGCATAAACACTATGCATTGCATGGCCCATCTCATGGCACAACGTGAACATATTGTCCTGAGTATCATTGTAATTCATGAGTATGAACGGATGAACGCCGAAAACACCGGCATTGAACGCACCTGTTGTTTTGCCGGTACTTTCATACACGTCTACCCAGCCACTGTTGAGCGCTTTTTTTAATTTATCCTGATACTCTTTCCCGAAGAATGCAGCAGCGGCGATCACATTTTCCTTTGCCTGATCATAGGTATAATCTTTAGTAAAATCGGTAAGACTCAACCCGCCGTCATACGGCATATACTCGGTCAAATTTTTACGTTTCATGATATGTTTCTTTTTCATTTCCATATAGCGCTGAATTTCTTTTGTGTTCGCTTTTGCTGCGGTTACAAGATTTTCATATACTGAAACAGGGATATTGTTGCCATATAATTGAGCCTGCAGCGCACTGTCATATTTTCTCGCCTGAACGGTAGCGGCATGTTCTTGGCATACAGCATTATAAATGGCAGCAAGTGTATTTATATTATTTTTATACATATTACAATAGGCATAATAAGCATTTTTACGGTCTTCCTGGGTCAATTTTTCGTCTTTCAATATTTTACCGTAATTACCGTCGGTAACAATGATCTTCTCGCCGGTCGACAAGGTGATCTCGGGATATTTCATGTCAGCCGTAGTAAGTTGAGCATGAATGGTTGACGGCGAACCGATAACCGTTGAATAATAGGATAAAATTTGTTCAATGGTCTCACCTAGAACATATTTCTGAGAACGGTAATAACCGTCGATCTCCAAAGCGTACCGCTGCAGGTCCTTCGTGTCGGCTAACCATTTCTTCATTGTCTCCTGCGGAATAGTAAGTATCTCCGGCGTGAACCAAGCGGTCTCTGCACTGAATTGGTTATACATATACCCGATCATTTGGAGTTTCCCAAGCACGGTCTGATCACGGGCATCGACCGAACGTTGCAAACCGGGGTAACGAAAAACCTTTGTTGCAAGAATCCCGATCTTTTCGGATACCTGGAACGCATGCAAAAGGCTTTCGGGGCTTTTACCGAGCGTGCCCTTTAAACCGACGAATTCCTTCATTAATTTCTGAGTTTCAGCGACATCTTGTTGCCATGCTTCCCAATTCGGATAAATGTCTGTGAAATTCCATTTATACTCAGCCGAGATCTCACTGCGATTCAATGTGGTAGGTTTTGCGAAAACAAATGAAATGACTGAAAAGACGGTCGCGAAAATGATAACACTGTTCCTGAACGTTTTTTTCATAGCTTCCCTCCGTTTTAATACAATTATATACACGGCACGATCCGATTCGTTGCACTGTTACTGTTTTACAACATTCTCCGGTACGATCTTCGGCAAATAAAAACCCGGTTCTGAAATGATAGAATGCACTGAAACGGTCATGGTCTTATCTTTTTTCACGGTTATGAACGGCACTATCCCCGGTTTGGTATACAACTTGTCGTCAATATCAAACAACGTATTGCCCAATCCGAAAAATACCGGTTTTCCGCCGATCATCTCCCACGGCTGCACGACATGTGCATGCGACCCTACCACGATATCTGCGCCATTGTCAAGCGCTGTTTGTACTAACCGACGCTGTTCGTCGGTCACATGCGGTGAATACTCCTGCCCGAAATGAAAATAGACGATATCGATCCCCTTGTTAGATGCATATTTCTGTAATGTGCGTTTTATTATCTCACCATTAGCCGGGCACGTGCCGGGTTTCACGGAGGTTGCAAAAAATGACGGGGTTATCGCAGAAAACCCGAATAACCGCACGGTCTCGCCGGTCTTTGTTGTGATTATTGCGGGTTTCATTGCCTCATCAAGGTTTGAACCGGCCCCTGTTACAAGGATCTTCCGTAACCGCAAATAGGTAAGCGTATCGTTCAAGCTTTCGTTGCCATAATCAAGAATATGATTGTTTGCGACGGTCACGGCGGTCAATTTAAACTCATCCGCAGGCGACGGCAGATCGGGAATAAGCCGCAAAAGATACATTTTATCCGCTCCGACCGGGTGGTATGACGCAGCGCATTCAAAATTACCGATCACGATATCAGCTTTATCGATCAATTTTTTCAATGCCGGATCAAGAGTTTCACGACCAAGCAGATAATTCATCTGCACCCTGCCGCCGGGGAAAATATCTCCGAGAAACAGGATCGATACTTCAGCAGAGAGTTTCGGTGAAAAAATAATAACGAAAAAAAGTAATCCGACGAGTATTTTAGTCTGCATTGTATATTGTATTGTATAACCGATTGTTTGCTATAAGCTCTTCATGTGAGCCTGATTCAACAATGCGTCCCCCGTCGATCACATACACCGTGTCCACGATCTCCGCTATTTTCGGGCGGTGTGTGACCACGATCAGTGTTTGATCAGGTGTGTCGGCAAAAAGGTCATGCCACAGCTTCATTTCTGTCTCGGCATCAAGTGCCGATGTCACATCGTCAAGGATCAATATCGGCGGTTTGTGATATAAGGCGCGGGCAAGCGCCAATCGTTGTTTTTGGCCGCCCGATAACGTCTTTCCTTTTGGTCCGACCGTTGTATCTATACCAAGTCCGAACTTTTCCATTTCTGATACAAATTGCGATACTGCAAGTGCTTTTTTAAAGCGCACATCGTCTTTGACGGCACCAAGCAATATATTGTTCTCGATCGTATCGGAAAATACAATGGCGTGCTGCGATGCATAACCGGTCAATATACGGTAACTTGCAATGTCCGCTTGCGATAAGGCAACTCCGTCGACGGTTATTTCACCGGCTGTTGGAGCCACAATGCCTGATAACAGTTTTGTCATGAACGTCTTACCGCCGCCGATCTTTCCCATGATCGCGATCTTTTCGCCTTTATGAACGGTCATTGAGACAGACCGTATGATTTCGTTGCCGTCAATGGAAAACGATACATCGTTACATGCTACTGCATCTTTGAATGATACCTGTGTATCGCCGATCGGTTCGTCTGAAGTGACAGTCTCCAACTCGCCGATACGTTTACTGGAAACACCGGCTTCTCTTCCGCGCACAAATAATACACCTATATCGCGGATTGGTTGTATCAAATTTGACATGTAAGCAATGAACGCCACAAAAGAACCGAGCGTCATTGATCTGCTGATGACCATATACCCGCCGATAGAAAGCACAACGATCATACTGAGGCTGTTTGATCCCATATTGAACACATCATTGACCGCACGCAAGGAAACGGCGCGCATCTCGCATTTTTTACGTTCTCGAAGCATTTTTTCAAAATAACCCGATGCATGCCATTCTCGGTTGTACGACTTCAAAATGCTTATCCCGCTAAAACTGGAATAGATATAATCGTTCATATCGGAGATCTTTTCCTGCAGTTTTGTGTATGCTCGGCGAAACATCCTTTTACTGAACAGCATAAAGCCGATGATCGCGGTCACCGGTATCAAGGTGTAGAGCGTCAAAATCGGATTTAAGATGATCAAAAAATAAATACTGATCGAAAAGATCAATATCGCATCAAGTCCGCGGAACACGCCGGAGCTCAAGAACCAACTCACTTTTTCCGCATCATCGGTCAGACGGGTAAGAATCTCACCGGTAGAAATATGTTGAAACCGAAGCCTTCCGGCTTTCATAAGATTACGGAACGACCGCGACCGCAACTCCCATTCAAAGCGCATGTTCATCATGGCGCGATTGCTCTGAAAATAAGAATAAACGATGAATCGTGCTATACCGATGAAAATGACCATAAAGATATACGGTTTTATGTCGGTTAGCGTCTTATGGTCGGTTAGCTGGTCGATGATCAATTTATAAAAATACGGTATTCCCGTACGGAGCAACGCCGATACGAAGGTTATGAACACTAAAAAAAAGAAACGGTGCTTATGGGTTGTCCACTCGCGTATAAGCCGATTCTTCAGCAACATCGCTGTCCTCTTTTTTGTCTGCAGCCAGCTGGCTTTTGCACAATGTATAGTATAATTCTCCGCGTTCATATAATTCGGCATGAGTGCCGCTTTCTTTGATCTGACCCTTGCTAAGTACCATGATCACATCGGCGTGTTTTACGGTCGATAAGCGATGCGCTATAATGACAGAGGTTTTACCGGCACATAAGAGCGACAACGCGCGTTCGATCTTTTTTTCGGTGAACGGATCGATAGATGATGTAGCCTCATCAAGTAAAATAATATCAGCCTCGCGCATCATTGCACGCGCTATGGAAAGAAGCTGCCGTTCTCCCGCCGATAGATTACCGCCGTCTTCACGAAGTACCGTATCGTATCCTTCCGGCAGGCTCATGATAAAATCATCAATCTCGATCTGCCTACACACGGACCGCACAAATTCTTCCGGAATCGATTCATCAAACAAGCGTAGATTATCCATTACGGTTGCCGGGAAAAGATACACGTCCTGTTCGATAAGAGCAATCCTTTTACGCAATGAATAGATATCAAGCGTGCGGATATCGGTTCCGTCTATCATGATCGATCCGCCATTGACATCATAAAAGCGTAACAACAGCTTTATCACGGTGCTTTTACCGCCGCCTGTTTCTCCGACGATCGCCCATCGAGCGCCTTTCGGCACGGAAAACGAGATACCGTTCAATACCGGCTCATTCTCTTTATAGGCAAAAGTAATGTCATTAAAGTCCACTGCTTTAGAAAATGCTGTGAACGGTAACTCGCCGTTCTTCATCAACACCGGTGTCATATGAAGCTCATGCACGCGCGAAAATGCGGCAAAAGAACGCTGTATCTGCGAGATCTGCTCTGATATGGATGTTAATGGATCAAAAAAACGCCGCACATATTCTAGGAACAACTGCAGCACACCGAACGAGATGATGCCGCCTGCGATCATTGCGCCACTCGAGCTCAAGATCATGCCGACGATGATATCCTGAAACATCACGATCATATTGAAAAACGTGATGGTTATAAATTCCGCATTCCGGTCGAGGGTATATTTCTTTTTATTATCGTCATCAAATGTCTTGAAAAAATCCTTTTCACGGTCATATGCTTTGATGATATCGAGCCCGGTCAAATATTCGGTCACTCGGCTGTTGATCGCTGCCACATACCGACGAGACCGCTGAAACATCGGAAATACGACCTTTTGCATCACGATACTGCCGATCACGACGATCGGCACGGCCGACACCACGATCATGGCCAATCGTGCATTCACCGAGAACATTACGAACATCATACGGATGAAAACTATCAAACTGCCCAACAGGACAACCGTTGTGGAAACAAAGAAAAAACGCACCTTCTCGGCATCGCCTTCTACGCGAGAGACCAGTCGTCCCGGAGACATTTCCGTAAACATTCCGTAATTCCAGTGCAATACTTTTGAAAACGACATTAATTTCATTTTTATGAGAATATCCTGCCCGAGTGTCTCAAGCACGATCACCATCAGATATTGCGCCGTAATAAGCACGGCAAATACGCCGATATACCAGAACAACGCCTGCTCAAGCCCGCCGATACTATTGTGGGTGATACCGTTATCGATCGCATCTTTGATATAAAGTGGCGCTTCAACGATCAAATAGGAATTGATAAGAAGAAGCGTAAAGCCAAACAGGAAACGATGCCAAAAAGGCAAAAGGAAATGTTTGAATAAATACCGCCACATCGAGTTCGATACTATACGTGATACGAAAGAACGTCAAGAAGAAATGATACATACAGCAACTTCGATGCCCTCTGATTGCGGCGTATTATTACCCTCATGATGTGGTTTTTATATATTTGACCTATTATTATCATACATCGGATTTTTTAAAACAACGACGGCAAAATTCCTGTTCTGAGTTGCAGAACGGTTCTTACCCATGATTCGGTATGTCACATCACTCATGTCCGCTATTTGCAGAATTATATTCTCTTTCGTTACGCCGAGTATTTTAATGAATCCGCGAATACCGTCCAATTGTTGACAACCTATTGTGAGCACAGATCGCCCCGTCTTTTTCTCAAACACGCTGATCTTTACGACAGACGGATTATATTCATACGGTTTATTCGGGTCATTTATGGCAACCTCATACCCGCCGCCGTAAGAAGCATAGACATAGTTCTCATCGAATACGATCCCCGCGATGACACGATCGCCGATCTGTGTGGTTTGGATCGGATTGGGATAATACCATGTACATTTTTTATACGTATCTGCATCGGCAACGGTCAGCGTATCCTTGAGGTTCAAATCAGTATCGTATCGCTCAAGACGAAACGGTCTATTATAATATCCCAAATAAACCAGTTCATCGACCGGGTCATAGGCAACCCACCCGCCCTCGAATACATCACCGGTAATAGGCACTGTAGTTTTGTTTGATTCATATTTAATACCTTTAACAACAGCATTGGCTAGCAGATCATATTTGATGAGTTTATTATCATACTTACCGTTTATATACATATCGCTGCCGGCGATCGCTACGGTCATTGGGACGCCGATGGTTGTATCAAGATTGTAATCGTCGATATGCTTTCCGTCTGTGCCGTACACAATGATCTTACTTGCCGCATAATCATAAATAACGATCTTATCTTCGGCAACACTGATGGTCATATGCGACTGCATCTCGCCCGGGCCTTTGCCGTACGGTACAGTAACCGTCCGACCTTTTTTTCCGGTCAGATCCTGAAAAACAAACATGAATGATCTATCTCCTCGCGTCGGATAGATGATATCACTGTTATAATAATTGATGCCGGTCATGGCGAAATCGGATGAAAAATTGGCTTCAGGTTCCCAAACGGAGACTAATTTTGCATCCAGGATATCGGTATTTTTTTTTGTACACCCGGATAACACTATCATAATAATGATACCACATCCGATTAGTTTTCTATTCATGATTTCCTCCTACATACGTATAATAATCGTATACGGAGGGAACATGATTTCGTTTCACACGAATAATTGAAATCAAATATACCGATTAACCATACAAAAAAACAATAAGGGACGCGGGGCGTTGCGTCCCTTTCTCGGTATTCTATTTCATGGAAGTCGTTTCATATAATGGATTTTTTATAACTGCGATCGCAAAATTACGCGCTTGCTTTTCGCCTCTTTTTTTACCCATAATAGAATACGTGACCTCGCTCATATCAGCGATCTGCAACACGATCGATTTTTCTGTCACCGAAAGCACTTTAATAAATCCGCGTAAGCCTTCCAATTTTTTGCATGCGATTGTTGTAACAAATTTCCCCGATTTCTTATCAAATACCTG
>CAZIJP010000012.1:0-1788 GCA_964539615.1 uncultured bacterium | reverse complement strand
CCTGTATTCTGACTACTGCAGGGCGATATTCATAGGGGAAATTCGGATTGTTTATTGCCAGATCATATCCACCGCCAAATGAAGCGTAAGCATACTTATCATCAAAAACAATACCGCTGATCACTCTGTCCCCAAGCTGTGTCGGCGTATTCTTATCTGCATAATGCCAAGTGCATTTTTTGTAATCGGTATCGTCGATTACTGCGAGCGTATCTATGGGATTCAAATCCATATCATATCGTTCAAGTCGAAACGGTTTGTTATGATAACCAAGATACAGTATCTTCTCTTTCAGATCGGCTGTTATTACTCCGCCTTCAAAAATATCATCTTGAATGGGCAGCGTAGTTTTATTTGACTCATATTTCATACCTTTAACAACTACATTTTTTTCAAGATCATATTTTATGATCTTATTATCATATTTACCGTTAATATACATCATAGTGCCGCTAACTGTAATGGACATCGGGACTCCGATACTTGTATCAAGGCTAAAATCGTCATAATGCTGACCTTCAGTTGAGTAAACGAGTATTTTACTTAAGGTATTGTCAAAAATAATGATTTTTTCATCAAGCACCGATATAGCCATATGTCCAAGCATTTCTCCGGGACCTTTCCCGCCGGGAACCTTGATATCTTTTATGCGCTTACCTTCAAGATCAGTAAAGGCAAAAATAAAATCCTTATCAGTTTTTGTGGGATAGATCACAGTATCATTATAGACATTGATAGCGCTCATGGCATAACTTGTTGAAAAAGTATTATCCGGCTCCCACAAAGAGATAACAGGTGCATCAAGAAATTCGGCAGTCTTTTTTGAACAGGCAAATAAAGTAAGCAAAATCACCGCAACAATAATTAAAAACTTACTATTCATATATACCTCCCGGGGTTATCCTTATTAGACATACCATATTAGAAAAATGTTTCGTATAGGGAAATATTTTTTTCTAAAAAATCATTTCTTCAGTATTCAATTACATTACTATTCAATCTTTATCGAAAGTCAAACGGATAATCACCATAACTGCCGGTGTAAGAATATCATCCGATTCAATTTGATCGTTTTTTTTCATGATTAATAAACAATTTTACGAGAGTTTGATTATTTTCTTTATCGTTTTTTTCTTTTAATGCAATTAATGCTTTTTCAACGAAATTACTTTTCTTAGTTTTGCCGAAAACAACTCATACTCTGTTCCGATAAAGTCATTATTACACGAACGTGCAAATTCACGTGCACCACGATGGTCTCTATCATACGCTCATTGAATACTTCCATAGTATTATACATATACTATGATTACTTTGCTTTTATACAATATTGAGTATGCTGTGTGCTATGTTTATGTGTTACACTGTTTAATTAATCAATAAGCATATCCGGATGTTCTTGCAGCATAATAGTATTGGGGATACATCAAATACGGTGATACCCATTCATTGATTGAGTAGCCATACGGATTTTTTACTGTTTAATATGTGATCACCGGGCATTCAAGCGAATGCCCGGTTTTACTCAAACTACTTAATGATTATATCGTCCAATTTTCTTTTGGGAACATGATGCGTGCCGTTGTCTTCACGCCAATATTTTATACTGTCTTCCGGTTTTATTTCGTTAACCACAACCTGCTCTTTGGGTTTCCCGAGAGCGATAACAAGACATATCTCGTATTGCTCAGGTATTGCAAGATCAACACGCAATTTATCACGCTCCGCCGAAGCGATCATGCAACCGCCCAGGTCTTTTTCTACAGCTGCGAGCAATATCGTTTGAGC
>CAZIJP010000011.1:0-32460 GCA_964539615.1 uncultured bacterium | reverse complement strand
TACTATTCATTTACCGTTTCAGCAGGCAGCAAAGCGGTATTTGATATCGACAACGCTTATAATACTCAAAAGACCTCCGGAAGTGTTGATACGAAGATCGTTCTATGGAAAGCAGACGGCACTCCATTGGGAGGCAATAAAAACCTGAGCGATTTCTCGTGGTTCTTCGGTACCGACATCGGCAGTGAAAATGATGCAAACGGGAAAGACCCGTATTTTGAATGGACCTTTAAAGACAGCGGTACGTATATCATTGGTGTCGGAGTAAATGACTCAAAAGAGTTGACCACTAAAGGATTTGATACGACAGGTCCGGGATTATCTGTCGGAGCAACGTTTGAATTAACGATCGCGATACAAAACAAACAAACTCAAAACACAATACCGCCCGATTTCCAAGGCGGCAATTGATCGTATGATCCAATAATCCATAAAACTCCGGTCACTCCGGAGTTTTATATTATTTTTCCAAATATTGATATTTTTGAAGCAGATCGGTAATGATGGTCAATTTCGCAAGCGATGGATCGGCAATTCTCTTATTGTTATAATTTACGAAAAACCGATCGCCTTGCAATACATTTATGATCACTGCTTCGCCGTATTTTTTTTTGATATCTTTTAAAAACACTATCATTTCGTCTTGCGGGGGAGCGCTTGCAGGCAAAGTTGTGTCGATCGTTACAACCTCCACGGCATCTATGACCTGATATCGGACTATTGCGGTGTAGACCGGCTTGTCCCAATCATTCGTGCGGCAAAACAGTTTTTTTTCCTGATATCCTTTAGTATAATTCTCAGTTGTGATCACACCGCTGACAGCATATACCCCCAGTTTTTTTTTAGCAATAACCGCTTGGATACATCCGCATGATGTCAGCACCGATGAAACTTGAAATATTTTACCGGTAAGCGTTGCCGACAATTCAAAATTGAATGTCGCCGTTGTACCGTATACTATCGGCGGGAGCGTAATGGTTTGCGAAAGCGTATATCCCCATAACCATGCTTGAATTAGTATCATCAGCAGAATTGACTTTTTCATGTGCTTATGGTATCATAGCGTATGGAAAACGCAACCGAAATTACGAGGAGGACTTTTGTGAGAGTTGTTTTATTATTTATAAGTATGTCGTTTTTATTCTTAGTTTCTTGTGGCCCGAACAATGAAAACGTTAAAAAAGATACTACCGTGGTCCCCGATATCAACAAGACCGATTCGCTCGATACTCCGACGTTGATGTCATTGGCAGAGGACGAATTAAAAAATAAAAATTACACGAAAGCTGCGGAATTTTCCGATACGGTCATCAAACGGGAACCGGCGAATGTGCAGGCAAAAGTATTGAAAGGCCGCATCCTTACCGACAGCAAAGCTTATTTGGAGGCAGAGAATTATTTTACTGCTCTCAGCAAAGAACTCCCTGCCAGCACATTGGTGGCATATCATTTCGGACGATTATATGAAATTTTGGGGCGTGATGCTTCGGCATTAAAATATTACCGTAAATGCTATGACCTGGGTGATAAAAGCTCCGCCATGATCACTAAGCTTATCGATCATTACATGAAAGCAAATAAATACACAGATGCGATCTCTTTCTTTCAGAATCATCTCACAACCGTCGGAGAAAATCCCTATATGCGTTATAATCTTGGTCTTTCATATTTTTATTTAGGCCAAAACACCAATGCCGGCGCTCAATTTGAGTTGTTGACCATTAAAAACCCTCAATATTCTCTCGGGTTTTACGGATTAGGAATGGTCTATCATACGATAGCCATGAAAACAAAAACAAAAACAGATAAGAACAAAGCGTTGACCAACCTTCAAAAATTCATCGCTATGGAAAAAACAAAGACCTTCTATATCAACAAAGCCAATAAGATGATCTCGGAGCTGCAAAAATAATGCACCGCAATACGTGGGTCGAATTATCCCGAGAAAACCTTATCAACAATCTTACCCAGTTACGTTCTCTTGTTACGAAACCCGCGAAACTCATGTTTGTAGTCAAAGCAAATGCCTACGGTCATGGGTTAATGGAAATTCTTACGATCGCAGAATCCGAACCCGGGATAGCCGATGCCTACGGCGTACATTCCGTCGATGAAGCCGAAGAACTTCGCGCATGCGGTGTAAAAAAACCTGTTTATATCCTTGGTTACACGTCACTGGCACAAATTCCGAAACTCTTTGACCTCCAGGCAACGCCGATCATTACCAATCTCGAAACGCTTGACCGTATCTCTCAACTATCACGGGAAAGAAATATACCGATAAAAATTCATTTAAAATGCGAGACCGGCACCTATCGTCAAGGGATACTTTATGAGGATATACCTCAATATCTTTCTATCTTCCGTTCTAATCCATTGCTTACGCTTGAAGGCCTTACCACGCATTTTGCAAATATTGAAGATACGACAGACCATAGTTATGCATTTAAACAACTTGATCGGTTCAATGATTTTTTAACATTGGTCCGCAACGAGGGATTTACGCCTGATAATAATCACGTGGCATGTTCAGCAGCATTGATTCTTTTCCCACAAACGCATTTTTCAATGGTTCGCGCCGGTATATCATCATACGGCTTTTGGTCATCAAAAGAAACGTATCTATCGCATATGACCCTGAATGAGAATAAGATTTGTCTCAAACCTGTGCTCACATGGAAAACGCTCGTGGGACATATCAAAAGTATCCCCCCCGACAGTCTGATCGGTTATGGCGGAACTTTTAAAACAACAACTGCGACAAAAATTGCCGTTTTACCGATCGGGTACTACGACGGCTACGATCGAAAATTATCCAACGTCTCCTATGTGCTGATCAACGGTAAACGAGCGCCTGTCCGCGGTCGTGTGTGTATGAATATGATCATTGTTGACGTAACTCATATTCCCGACATTTCTCTGGAGAATGAAGTCATGCTCATCGGCGAATCAGGCGGTGATGCCATCACTGCGGATACGATCGCTTCATTGACCGGTTCTATCAATTATGAGATCGTTACTCGGATCAATCCCAAAATCGAAAGGATGATCATATGAAATTCACGGCGCTTACCATAGTGTTGGCACTGCTGTATTCTTTATCTTCTGCTTATCCCAAAATTACAACGGTAAATCCGTGCGGTCCGTATATTCCGTATGCTCCCGATGTTATTATCGCTTTTGAATTCTCTGAACCGGTCATGGCAACACTCCCGGATGCCGTAACCGTATCGGGTGGATATCGCTTCGAAGTAACTGCTGATTATATCAAAAACAACACTATTACGAAATTATATGTAAAAGTATTCGGGCTCCCCTATCCCGGTTCATTTTCGATCACCTTGAAAAGCGAATTTATTAAAGACAGCTATAATTACCCGCTTGACGGACAAAACATCGGAGCAGCGTCAAATTTTAACATAACATTTAAATTCAACGAACCCTACATGGTCTTCAGAGCTGGCGAACAGGGTTGGTTCCCTGTCGATCAAACCGTTCTCGGCTCTATCACTATTTACAATTATAACGGCCAAGAGTTAATAACGCTGCAATCGAATCAATGGGACGGAACAGATTCTCGCGGTATAATGCTTCGGGGCGGCGCGTATATTTTCATTATAAAAAATGGTTCCGGCAAAGAAATAATGAAGGGACGGTTGACATTAATAAAATGAAAACACTACTTGTTTTACTGGCCGTTTTTTTGATAGGAAATACTATCAGCGCTTATGATTGGTATACAACCCCCTACCGAATGATCAGGACCGGCTATGCCGATGAATTCAGCCGGGACACACTTTTTATCAACCCTGCCGTAATTCCGTTTTTGGAAAAGCGAGCCGTTTTCAGCATCAATCATACCGAGCATGTGTTTTCATTGACCACCGGTAATGATAATGCCAATTATGAGGTCATTCATTATTTTCAACCGTTTGACGGCGCTCACGGCATATCTTTTTCGATCCATAATTATAATTCAAACGGCGGTTTTCGTGAAACACATTTTGACATGTCTTACGGATTTGGGATAAGCTCAGTTTTTTCCATCGGAGCAAAAGCATCAATATTCACCCAATCGTTTGAATATAATGATTGGACAATGAACAACAGCACGTTAAATGAATCATCTTCTTTTACTCCGCGCTTTGATATCGGCGCTATTGCCCGAATAAAACCGTTCGGCTATTTGTCTGCCGCGATACATGATATCAATTCTCCTGATATCGACAATCCTTTCACCGAATTTACTGATCCGATATTTCCTTCTGCCGACATTGGATTTTCATCATTTACTGAATATGGAAATTTTTATACAAACTGTTACCTGTATACCAACGAATTGGAACAAAAAAAGACCGAATTAGCCTTCGGATATGCATATCCCTTATTTAATCGTCACATAACCCCTTCAGCAGGTATAACACTCGGCAAAACGATCAATGCCGGGCTTTCAGTACAATATAAATATTTTTCATTTCAATTCGGATACGGATATAACTACGAAGAATCATTATTTAAAACTCTTACATTTTCAATAGGCCTGAAATTTAAACATGATTGGTATGCTGAATACAACGATGTCCATGTGTTTGACTCTTCTACAAATTTTTTCCACTTTATTATTTTGACCAATCATGAATTGAAAAAATCAGAAACATGGATACAAGTTGAACAAAAGGAAGCTAATGAACAATCGGATTTCAGCTCATTTTACATAAAGACATCTATACCGAACGACGAAATAAAGTATGCATATGTTTATGTAAAAATTCCCAAAACATGGATCGCAGCCCGCAATTTACCGACAGACGGCATTACGTTGTCGGTTATCGCTGACGGTAAAAGAGAACAGATACCGTTATTTTTCTTGTATGAAGAAGATGATTTTAATTTTTATATGGGGATAACGAAAAAACTGTAATCACGCGATCATATCAATTGATTGCATGTTCTCGTCTGCCGTAGAAGTGGCTGCAAATTTATCGACCGTTTTTTGTCGTAATTCAGATTGCGCGATTGAACTTTTTGTGGTAGCTTCCGATGCTACAGCATAATCTTGTGCGGACGGATCTTTTGGCGCTAATGCAGCACTTTTCACAATTTGCATTTTTATAATAGTTGCCTCGGGTTTATTGGGGATCTCGCTAACATCAATGCCAACCTCTCCGCCGACCGCATATGATTTTCCATCCGGACCGGTTTCAAAGCTATATTTTGCGGCTGATACATATTGCCCCCCAACGGCAATATGAGCGCTTTCATGAGCTCGCACTTCTTGGTCACGCTGTTGTAATTGTTGTAATTGCTGGATTTCTTCTTCAGACATCTGCGATCCGTCTTTTTTCACATAACGAATATCTGTCCCGGTTGACTCTTTAGTTTCTTCGTTTTTGGGCAATACATCTTTAAGGGTATTATCGGTGACCGATGTCTCTCCCTTGATCTTTCCGTTTGAATTAGAAGTAACGCCGTTAAGCGAATACACATTATAATCGGTAATGTTTACATCCAGTGTTCTCATATACTATCTTTCTTAAGAATCCTCCGAATAAGTATACGTACACTTTGTTATATAGTAAAGGTAAAAAATACCTTTATGTTTTTGGAATATTTCCGTTTTAATGCATTTCTTTTGATTAGTAAACGACAAATAGAACCGAATACAGAGACCGATTCTGCAAAAAGATTAACGCATTATCTCCCACATCACAAGAGCAGCTGCGACAGATAAATTATATGAATTAAACCCGTTTATTTGGGGTATGCTTATAGAAAGATCGGCGTTTTTCTTATAGGTCTCTCGAACGCCCTCTCCCTCATTACCAATAACCAAAATGATCGGTCGGGGAATCACATCTTTTTTCTGACCGAGTATGATCTCACCGTTCATATCGACCGTTCCGATCCAATAACCGGCTTTTTTCATTTCTTTGATCGAATTTGCAGGATTTTTCAATGCTATGATCGGCAAGACTGCAGCATAGCCGGCTGAAGCGGTAAATACTGCCGGCGTTATTCCGCATGTCCTGTCTTGAGCAAGGATGATCCCTTGAACGCCAAGACCGTATGCCGTGCGGATCACGCTGCCTAAATTATGCGGATCCTGTATTTCATCTAAAAGTATCCATACTGCAGAATCTGAACGTTTCTCGTAGAGATGATTCAACGGCAATAAAGGTACATCATGAATATCGGCAGCAATGCCTTGATTACGTTTATCTTTTATCAATGCGTCGAATCGGTCTTTTACAAGATACTCCGGTTTTTGTCCTGAAACCAATGAGATATATTCATTTTTTTGTTCAGCCCTTATAAAGAGCTTCTTGATAAGAAAAGGTTTGTTTTTGATTATTTCCGTAACGGAATTTTTTCCATATATTATCATAATTATCGGACAGCAGTATACGCCGGTAACTTAAGATAGTCAAGTAAATAAAAAAAACGCCGCATAAGCGGCGTTTTGCATATCAGCAATAATCTTTTGTTAATTACCAAACGGCATTTTAGAACCGGTATTGGACGGCGTATTGGTCTTCTGTTGAGGAGCGCCAACCCATTTCACGCCACTTTTTATAAGTCCGTGTTTACCGGATGCAGTATCGATCAATGTATCCCCTTTGCCGTCATTACACTTATAATAATGCTTAAGACCGTTCTCGTTTCCATTGAGTTCTTTATTCATATTATCTCTGATCTCGGTCTGAGTTATCGCACGGTTCCAAATGCGGATCTCATCGATAGAGCCGAGAAATATCTCATCATTTGACCAATTGCCTGCGCCGATTGCATATTTCGGAGAAGTGATCTTCACTCTTCCCGTATAATTCTCTTTAATATCAAGTTCCCCATTTAAAAATCCTTTAAAGGTCTCTCCGTCATAAACGATAGCTATATGATACCATTTTCCCGGCTCGAGAAGAGTTTTACCGTCGCCGGTCCAACTTTCGTAATCGGTCGTGCTGAAGTGATAGCGAATTATTGAATCGCCTTGATTGACAGACATACCAACATTAACAAAATCCGGGCCTGTTCCGAAAACCCAACGCCAGGTCAATGAATCGTCAAACTTGAACCAACCTTCAATTGAAAGCTCCGGCCATCCGGCTAAGGTTATTGGGAGTCCGATCCCTGCCGTACCATCAAAAACCACATATCCATCTTTAGGTGCCTGAGCAAACGAGGAAACAGTTAACACAACCATCATTACGCAAACAGCTACAATCTTTTTCATCAAACCACTCCTTTCACGAGGTTACTCGGTAAGTATAGACAGCACCCTTTTAATCGTCAAGGCAGATCAAAGGCTTGAAGCTAATTTTTATTCATTAAAAAAACAACCCGATTGAAAGGTTAATCAATCCCAAGGTTATTTCCGGAGGGTCTATCCGTATATCGCCAATAACATGCGAATAATTCAAATCCGCGAACATTGTTTCGGTAATATTGTATGTAACACCGCCTTTAACTGAATACCATGTACCATTATACAATTCCTTGATATCATCCCCATATTTATTTGAGGCGTTAAGGAGAAAGAAAATCGAAGCTTGTCCATAAACGGAGCATGAACGAGTCAATGAGTATCCAATTCCTGCCGGCACAGATAATCCGGTAAAATGCAATTCATTGGTCGAATATACGATATCATTATCGATGATCTCAGTTTCAAACGAAAAATTATGATAACCTGCTCCGGTAACCATTGTGAACTTTTCAGTTAATGGTATTTTTAATGAATAATCAAGCGATATGCCAACAATGGTTGCCGTTTTCACCGTAAATCCGCTGAATTGATCAACTGATACTATTGGAAATAAAAAACCGACTCGAAATCCCTGTTGCAATTTATGCGCAAAGATACCTGAAATGATCATGAAACAGACAGCGACAAGCACTATAACCTTTTTCATACTTATCCCAGTAGTTTTTTTACAATATCATTTACCAATTTCCCGTCAGCCTTGCCCTTAACAAGCGGCATCAGTTTCTGCATGACCTTTCCCATATCCTTACCACCAATAGCGCCGACCTCACCGATCACTGAGCTGACTATTTTTTCGATCTCAGCAGCATCCATCTGTTTGGGAAGATAACATTCCAATACGGCTATCTCGGCGGTTTCCTTTTCAGCGAGTTCCGGGCGATTAGCATTAGTGTATTGCTCTGCCGAATCTTTTCTGCTTTTTATCGCTTTTTGGATGACCGATGCGATATCGGTATCGTCCAATTCTTTCATTTTCTCGATCTTAACGTACTTGATCTCGGATATCAGCATACGAAGCGTACCGGTCTTCACCGGGTCTTTCGCTTTCATCGCTTCTTTAAGGTCACTGTTGAGTTTTTCCAGAAGAGCCATGCATATCACCTCCGGGTAAATTTGAACGGGTCATAACTTCCGCCGCGTCCTTAAACGTATTATAGAAACCATAAATATCTTCGTTAAAAACCAAAATCCGGGTTTTTTCAACCGTATTATCATCCTTTTTGCGTTGTTCGGTTATTACGAGATATTTCTCGCCTTTCGATGATAACTTCACGTTGAAAAAATAGGTTCTCATACCAGCACGCACTTTTGAAGCAAACAACTCATTGGACCCGTCAAATTGCCGTTCCATAATCTCCTCCTTCTCTTCCGTCACACCCGTTTCGCCTTACAGGCGAATGAACTCCCTATCGGTTCGGTCAGGACCACATCTGTGATCTGATTGACCAATCCCCCCTGACATGTAAATTCCGTGTAAATGTAATTTTCCGTATACCCGGCAACTATATCATTTTTTTGGTATTCTTCAATCAAAACTTTATGAACTTTATCGGCTTGGTCTGCACAAAATCGCCGAAATATATTAAAAGCATGAGTTCTGGCTTTTGCTGCACGCAGTTTTTTTACTTCAGCACTTACTTGCTCTGTCATCTCGGAAGCAGGCGTACCTTCACGCTGCGAATACGGAAAAACATGCACTCGGTGTATGGCAAGCTGTTCGATCACATCAAGCGTTTGCTGAAAATCATCATCCGTTTCCTGAGGAAATCCAACGATAATATCCGTTGTTATCCCAAGTTCCGGGATTAGTGAACGTAACTCATTACAGCGATCTATGAACTCTTGCCTGGTATACGGACGCTTCATGGCCTTCAACACTGTATCACTCCCGCTTTGAAGCGGTATATGCAAATGCGGGACGATCTTACTACCATATTGAAAACGTCGCACAAGCTGTTCATCCACTTCACGTAATTCTATTGATGATAAGCGTATCCGTTGTAATCCTTCAATCGCTTCAAGCGCATCCAGCAATTCTGCCAATCGTTTAAATCGCCCCGTATGAATACCGGTAAGTACGATCTCCCGAAAACCGTTGTTAACGGCATTTGAAGCTTCGGCTATAATATCATCGAAAGATTCATCCCGTTCCCTTCCACGGACAAAAGGGATAATACAGTATGAGCAAAACGCATTGCACCCATCTTGTATCTTAATATATGCTCGAGTACGCTCATAAGCTCCTCCGGCCCCGGTAATCGCCGCAGAATGTATGCCGATCGTTTGTAAAACAACTTCGACCTTTCTATCATTACCGATATCGGTCTGGCCGTAATCGCCGTGTTTTTTATCAGCCATACACCCTGTCAGGATCAAGCGGGCATCAGGATTCTCGCGTTTTATTTTTCGTAACAATGATGATGATTTCTGTTCTGCCCGATTAGTGACCACACAGGAATTAACGATAACTACATCGGCATTCAACCATGTGTCGCTTATGCCGATGCCGTTCTGTTTGAGATTTGCGATTATCCTGTCGGACTCATATTGATTGACCTTACAACCCAAGGTTGCGATATGCACAAGCATTAAAATTCACCGCCATAATGATTAATGAGCATTGCGGCCTTTAATGCGGCTGTTTCCGTCTTTAACGTGTATTCCCCAAAAGCCCGTGGCTGCGCTTGTTTTGTCAAGAGTAATTTTTCTTCCTTTTCGGTAAATCCGCCTTCAGGGCCGATCACAAGCGCGACAGCAGGACACGCGGCATCACTCTGTGAAAAATACGGCGCGCCGAAAGCAAGGATATATATGTTGCCGACAATTTGCTGTTTCACCAATGTTTGAACATCGACCGGCGGATATATTATCGGAAGAAACGGCCGACGTGATTGTTTCATCGCCGCGATAGCAATTTTTTCATACCGTTCGATCTTTTCTCCGCGGGCGTATTCCTTGTTACGTTCACAAATGACCGGTGTAAAATGGAGTATACCGGATTCCGTCCCTTTTTCAATAAGCCATTCATATTTATCCCGTTTTGTGACCGCACCATACATATGTATGGATATCGGATATGGTGTTTTTTGTACGGATGAAACAGCTTCTATTCCGCATTCTCTTTTATTCATAAAACGGACAATACACGAAAAAAACATCCCGCGTCCGTCGG
Organism: uncultured bacterium; assembly: GCA_964539615.1. GTDB lineage: Bacteria > Macinerneyibacteriota > Macinerneyibacteria > Macinerneyibacteriales > CAYRFE01 > CAYRFE01. The sequence goes on along the minus strand of CAZIJP010000011.1, from coordinate 22,024 downwards.
TTGCACGAATTTCATCTCCGACAGTACAGCGCATCACTTTTTCAAGATGATGCTGTTCTTCGCCGGTAATGATCACCGTTTGACCGTGTTCGGTCAATTGAGGGAAATAAAACATTCTGTTTTCAATGCTCATCGGGCCTCCATATACCGTTTTCATTAACGATCGCTGTTATCATTGAATAGGGTGTAACATCAAATACCGGGTTGTAGCATCGCTGCTCTGATTGAGCGATCTGTGTACCGTTACTTCTCCGTATCTCATCAGGATCGCGTTCTTCTATTGCAATATCTTTACCGGTCAATACTGCCGCATCAAATGTCGTTGAAGGAGCTGCAATATACAACGGGATGTTATTGACCTGAGCTGCACACGACAGCATATAAGTACCGATCTTATTGGCAGTATCTCCATTGGCTGCTATTCGGTCTGCGCCGGTGATGATCAGATCCGCATAACCTTTCTGCATGATATACGACGCGCAAGAATCCACGATAAGGGTCGTTTCGATCCCGTGTTTTTGTAATTCCCAGGCAGTCAATCGAGCTCCCTGAAACCAGGGCCTTGTTTCATCCACCCAAACATGTATCTTTTTTCCTAATTCGGCGGCGCGGTAAATGCCGGATAATGCGGTACCAAACTGTGCTGTTGCTAATTCTCCCGCATTACAATGCGTAATAATATCCACAGTCGCGGGTATGAATTGCTGCATATGATCGCCGATCGCTCTACATGACGCGACATCCTCGTGATATATATGATCTGCCTCATTACGCAACAAATCAATTATTTCAAATTTGGATGATCCGTTTATAAGAAGCTCTGCGAACGTACTGCGCATTCTATCCAATGCCGCCTTGAGATTGACGGCAGTCGGACGTGACCGCAACAGTATTGTATAAGCGTTATCAATTGTATCGGTCAAATTTTGTTGCGGCGTGCTATTCACTATAGCAAGCCACATTCCATATGCAGCGGCAATTCCGATCAAAGGTGCTCCTCTGAGCGTAAGCGATGCTATCGCTGCGCACATGTCATCAACAGTTGTTATATGCACATAGCGTTCTTCGAACGGCAGTAAGCGTTGATCAAGGACTATGATCGTATTTTCGTCACGAAAAAAATGGTGCTTTTTGTTGTAATCCGGTGTCATTTCGCAATTCCGTCATTTTTTGTAAAATAGAATATATGATCTCATCCGTTATATCTGCTTTCTGTAAAGCGAATCCGAGCAACAATCCGAATGCAAGAGCAGGATCGTGCACAGCCACATCCTCAGGCGGTTCATACAACACTACTTCGCCGCCACGGGTATAATATACTGCGCCCTGTCGCGAAACAAGAAAAAAATCACGACTGATTATTTCATGAAATTCTTTACAGGCATCCCAAAGCGACAATGTTGAAACATAACGCATAATGCATTCTTTCGTTACAACGGGCACACAATCACCAATAATAGCGTCATTCAGATCCTGAAGAGGCTCGCGCAGAACGATAAATTTTTTCCCGTCGAGCACGCGAGTGCATGCAAAAAAGCCTGCTATCACTGATATGGCAGGCGGTAACTCCCTGCAGGATTCAGTCAGACAAACAGGTGTATCCTGTGCTTCGGTCTGTTTTAAAAAAAGTGTGCTTTTTCCTGTTTTGAGATCGTTGACCGATATCATATCATTGTGATGGTATTTTTCATCAATGAAAATACTATGATTGCCGGCATACTCATTGATCTGCATCACTATTTCCTTACCCCGGATCCCTTTTTCTATAACGGTGACAGCATCAACCTTTTCCTTACACTGATGTGCCCATTTTAGAGCATGATAGATATCTCCGCCTGCGTGATGATCAAAATCAAAGTGTTCTGAGTAATCTCGGTTAAAATACTCGTTTGCTGAAATTGAATAATGAATTGACACTTCGCCAATGAATCGCAAGGAGTTATCCATCTTTTTTCATTAACCGTTTGAAAAACTCATCCGTGTTCTGTTCGATGCTTGATGATTTAGCTTTAAACTCAGCAATGGTTTTAGGATCCCATATAACATCATAGACCATTTCATCGCCGACACCCTTAAGCACCGCTTTTCCGGCAAATCGAAAAACAAACTCTCTCTGTGTTTGAGGATCGTTCATATAATAAAAACGTGACTGTTCCTCATACGTCTCGTAAAGACCATAACGCTTTTTTATCGCAGATAACGTTTGTGAACTTATCGCAATCCCAATATTATATAACTCGCCTTTATCAAGGACGTCAACGCGGTATTCAGAGCTGTGATTTTGGATCTTTTGTATATACACTTTTTCGTCAATGACATACGACGGTCCGTGCACGATCTCAAAAGCTATATCTTCCGGCGTTTGTTCTGTATCTTTCGATGTAGAACTGCATAACCGCGCTGCCGCATTTACCGTTTGCCCGATTGCTGTTACTTGACCAAATTGCGCTATTGAGATCTTCCCCGTATTGATCCCGACACCTATATTTTCAAACACAACCTTGTCTTTAAGGTTCTCAAATGTCTCATGAACGCATACCGCAGTCCGTACCGAGTTCATGGCATGATCTTCATTCTCCTCATCGGTGCCGAACAACGCCATCAATCCGTCTCCGAGCATTTTATCGACATTGCCGCCAAAATCGGTAATGATATCAGGCAAGGGGTCTAATATCGTATGCAATTGTGACGTGAGTTCATCAGGAGATAGATTTCGTGATTTTAAAGAAAAATTTCGAATATCCATAAAAAAAACCGATGCTTCTTTGACCAGTTTATGGACATCCCTATTTTCTTCAAAGCGGAAAACGACACCCTCTTCAAAACGCTTATGCAATACCTGAACATCGGTAGTGACCGAATGGAGATAAATATTGCTTTGGAGTGCGGTGAGCACCAACTTTCTTTTTAATGAAAAAATGATATCTTCATACAAAAGAACCATCTCATGTAAGGAAATACCAAGCGTATCGATCTCATCTTTTAAAATGCGGTCTTTCCCGATAAGTGACATGATATATTCATTCTGAAGCAAAAAAACCGTTTCACGCACACCATACACAAAGCGCTCATAATTGCCGTCTTCAGGCATATGCAAATGCTTACGCTTGATCAACGAGGCATACCGTTCCGTTTTATGAATATATCGTGCACCCTCAAGCATGATATCCCGTATACGCTTGAATCCGTCCAATGACAACAAAAACCGTGCGTTGAAAAACTTTGCCTGTTTATCGGATAAAAAATGTTCGGGCAGCAACTGCGTTTTCCCGGTAAACATCGCTAACTGATCACGCAGGATAAAATTAATGAGCGTCGGTTTAAAATCATCATAATTTACTTTATAGCGGTAGGGATGCTTGCGTTTGAACATTTCGAACGTTTCGTCGAGGATACGTTTATGGAAGGTGTGTACTATCGGATTCAAAGCAAATTGGTTTTTTGAATCTTGAAAAACAGTCTTGACCTTCTCGGAAAACAATATACTGAGCACAACAAAAAATAAATTAAGATATATACCGTTCGAATCATGCTCCATAATCGTAAAGAGTAATTGTTTCAATTTCGTCTCATAATTCAATTCATAATCGATGGCCGTATGTGTGGCATATTTACCAGCAGGAAAAATATCGATCTTCATGATATATTTGGGGTCTGACGCCATCTTACTCAGATGGAAAACGTATTTTTCTATGGCATTATACAATGTCAGATCGACAAAAACCGGGTATTGATAAATACCGTTGATATTGATCGGTTCAGGTAATTCCGGTAAAGAACGGTCAAAGATATACTCTACATCCTGCCGGACAAGCGGCAGATTCAAATACCTGTTATGTATTTCCATTGCATCTACCCACCATACGTATACAGTATATCATAGTGCGGGCCGGACGGCAACAGCGTACTTTTTATCAAGTGAAATGATCGTACGTCATGCGATGGTAATGGCTGTACCACTATTTTTTGCAGAACCGGTGCAACAATCTCCGACTTCATGTCCTGCTTAACACGACCGAGCGTTATATGTGCCTTGAACGGTCTATTTTCACGCTCAATGCCGATTACGGCAAGGCTCTCATCGATCTTTCCGGCTAATTCAGCAACGGGAGGTAACGGTTCAAAAGGTACGAAAAAAACCGATGCTTTACCCTGTCTGCCGAAAACTGAACACTGTTGCGCGGCTGTGATACTAAACGGCGTAAACGGAATTGTTACCAAGACTTCGTTGACCGTATGCGGGTCGGGAAAATCCCCAATGAATTTCAACGTACAGTGCATGGCATCAGGTTTCACCCAGGAAACACCGGATATATTCTTTTGCAATTCTTCCTGTGTTTGCCTAAACGCGCCTATCCATTCCTCGGGCAATATAAAAGCAATAAACAATCTCATTTCTTCTTCTGCCGGATACGTCGAACCGTACGTAAATTTATATATGCAAGCCCGCTTAATGCGATTGCCATGATAAGCATGCCTTGCACAAGCATCTTTGAATTTTCGGTAGCCGACATGATGTTTTTCTGTTCGAACGTTGTTAATCCGAAAAATAATGCTAAAAAAACAATGACAAACGATAATGCCAATTTGAATACGAAAAATATTACTTTTTCATGCCATGAACTTACAACAACGTTACGCGAGAAATAGGTAATGACAAGAAATGCAATCACCAATACAGCCGCACACATTACTATGATCTGAGCAGGCATTTTCGTCCCCGCTTACAACACGGATGCGACATGTGCGCAAACTTTTTCAAGGAACACTCGGTCATCTTCGCTGAAGGGAGCAGTATCATGAGAATCGATATCAATCTCACCGATAATTTCAAAATCTTTAAATATGGGGACAACGATCTCGGATTTTACATGCGAGCTGCATGAAAGGTAATTGGTCTCTTTGGTGACATCTTGAACGATAAATGCCGCTTTTGCAGCAACAGCTTGACCGCATATGCCTTTGCCTACCGGTATGCGCACATGGTCGGTAGGGGCTCCTACAAAAGGCCCGAGTACCAATTCATCCATCTTCTGCGGATCGAGGAAATAGAAACCTACCCAATGATAATACGGTACATTTTTTTGCAAAAAAGCGCACATATCAATAAGAGATGTTTTTGTCGTAAACTTTTGTATCTCAGGCAGGAGATGGTCATACTTTGTGGGCTGATTTTCCGCACTCTTCATCTTCAATTCCTCCCAATGCTTGAATGCTCTGCGCAAATGCGGGATGACAATGGAGCCACCCACGATAAGACCAATATTCAACACTTCTTCTATCTCATCATCAGTAACGCCTTCTTCAAAACAACGGATAATATGATACAGGATACAATCATCACAGCGAAGCACAAGCGATGCCGAAAGACCGAGCATTTCTTTTGTTTTCGCCGGCAAAGCGCCGTCCTCATAACATTGGGTATCCAGATTGAAAAACCTTTTGATATTCTTTTTACCATATTTTAGAACGATCGCATTGAGTGATTCACGCTCTTTTCTGAAAGCCTCGATAGAGTCATACCCTTTGGACATATATCCCTCCCGTTATATTCGTAAGCCGTAATAGTTCCCCTTTTGGTATATCATAAACATAGAAATCTTGCAAGGAATTTACACCTCTTTGCAATATGATCTATCTTGTACCATACGTTTTTCCATTGAAATAATGATCCTTGTACAATCGTACGCAATTCATACATAATTATTTCTTTGTTACAAATTAGAGAACATCATTTCGAATACGTAACGGAATCAAAGCCGGCTATCGGCTCAATGCATCCAGTAACTGCTCAAGGCATTTCTGACTGCACCGGTCAATATTGATAATAGCATCATACAATGACGGATCCGTTATATCGGCATTAAAAAAATATTCCAAATATTCCGCCCGATTCTTTTCTGTTTTTTTGAACATATGTTGGGCTTCTTCTGCTGTGATGCTGAGTTGTTGTTTTATTCGTCCGATACATGCTTCATGTTCTCCTACCAAACGGATATGAACACACTCCGGTATATTCGCACAAATGCACTGTGCGCCTCGTCCGATGATGAAGACGTTACCCTTTTGAGCAACTGCTGTGATAATGGAATTCAACGCGTTGACGTATGACTTTGCATCATCAGCGTTTGTATCGGTAACGATATACGGCGTAAGGTATGAACTGTCCATCGCTGCGCCCGGCATCGGATAAGCGCCGGCTCTTCCGAACGACTGTAGCATTTCGGCGACAAACACTTTTAAACTGCTAAAAGAATCCATATCATACATCTTTTTAATTTCGTCGATAGGCTGATGGCTGATCTTTGCAACTTCCTTAAATATCTCTTGTGAGAATATCGTCATGTTATGATGATTCGCATACGATCTCAGAAGCAATTCGGCATCAATTCCCGATCCTCGAGAAACGGTAAATACTGCCATATTACTCATCCTTTCGTCTGCCGGCGAGCTGCCCGCATCCTGCCTGTATATCGGCGCCTTTACTGTCACGTACAAAAATCGGGACTTTCTTTTTTTCTAATATCGTCGTGAATTCGGCAATTTCTGCTTTGGTCGGACGTTCAAAGTCCGCATCGGGATGCGGATTATACGGGATAGCATTAACCTTTGCATATAACGTGCGTGCAATTATAGCCAATCCGTTCGCATCTTCGTCGGTCATATTCACGCCTTTTATCAAAATATACTCAATGGTAATATCTGCATTCGTTACTTTTTTATAATACTTCAAAGCATCTATGGTCTCACGTATCGTAAATACAGAGCCGACAGGCATCAACCGCGTACGCAGGTCATCGTTTACCGCATGCAGTGACCATGATATGCCCATCTGTCTTTTTGTATCTGCAAGCTCTCGTATCTTATCGGGAATACCGATGGTTGAGATGGTCACACGACGCGCACCAAAATCCATAAAATCATGTCCGTTCAACATATCCAACGAATGCATCAAAGCGTCAAAATTATCAAGCGGCTCGCCCATGCCCATGAATACGATATTGGTTATGTCGGGAAAATAAAGCACTTGCCCGAATATCTCTGAAGCCGTCAGGTTGCGCTTAAATCCCAAATGTCCTGTTGCACAAAATGCGCATTTCATTTTGCACCCGCTTTGTACCGAAACGCACAGTGTGTGCCTGTCCTCATAATGCATACTCACGGTCTCGATCGGCAAACCGTCAAATGTTTCAAATAGTACTTTTGTGGTGGTCATATCAGACGAAGCGATCGTATCTTTCACCGTGAAAGGAATAATAGCAAATCGTTCATCCAATAAATCACGAATCACTACAGGAAGGTTGCCCATTTTACGAAAATCAGCCACATGCTTTTTACAGATCCACTCCCGGATCTGATTGTAACGATATTTATGGCCTCCGCAAATAGCGATCACAACTTGCGGGTCAGTGTCAAAAAACAATTCTTTCATGGTTCATTTGACCGGCTGGCGGATCTTTTTCATTTCAAACATTTTTTTATCGGCATTATCAATAAAGTCTTTTTTATCCAACCCGCCTGAATAGCACAATCCGCCGATAGAGATGGATAACTTATGAAATTTCCCCTCTTCGTTACTTAATATACACGTGCCGAGATTACTATTGATCCTGGATATGACGATATCCAGATCCTTTTCTTCAGCGCCCTCAAGTATGATCATAAACTCATCTCCGCCGAAACGGAACACCATATCGGTCGGCCTTACTGATTTTGACAACGTGCGTGCCACGCTTTTCAGCGCCTCATCTCCTGAGACATGACCGAATGTATCATTGATATATTTAAAATCATTGATGTCGATCATCAATGCGCCGAACGGGATCTGTTTACGGTGAAAACGATTAATGGCTGTGTCGATCATTGTATCAAGATGGTTGCGATTGAACGTGTCGGTCAGATAATCAGTGATCGATAATGTCCGCAAATGCGCATTTTGAGACATGATATATTCCATCATATCTTTCACCTTTATCTGATTATTTATCCTCACGATCAATTCTTCCGGAGAGAACGGTTTCTTTAAAAAATCATGCGCTCCATTTTCCAGTGAATGAACGAGGTCTGAGGTTTTATCGGATGAACTGATTACTATTAACGGTGTAAAACGAGATTGCTCATTTCCGGTCACATCTTTAATAAACGCCAATACCTCTTCAAAGGGATCTGATAAATACAGATCGCAGAGAATGAAATCGTATTGATTCTTAATAAGGCTTTCGCGAGCTTTTTTTAAACAATCAACAGAGGTTATCTCATACTCTTCTTTTGAACAATAATATTCGACCACATGCCGGTGAAGATCGGAGTCCTCGATCAATAATCCCTTTTTTATTTTCTGTGCATGAAGTTTTTCTATCAAAGCGGTCAGGAATCGCAGTAATTCGCCTGAAGAAGCATCTTTGGGGAAGAACTCAACACCGCCGACCTCATTGGCTTTATTGCGTGCTTCCGGGTCTTGGGTCGCAGAAAAAAAGACAACAGGAATATCGACCGTTTCATGATTTCGTTTCAGCGCTCTACAGGTCTCATAACCGTCTTGGCCGGGCATATCAATATCCAGAATAATGATATCAGGCTTCTTCTCTCGTGCGATAATTTGACCTTTCATCCCGTTTTCCGCTTCAAGTACGGTAAAATGATTATTGCTCAATTCAAACGACATCCGTTTGCGTATGAATGCTGAATCATCGATGATCAAGACTTTCACCGCATGTTTAAAACTGTCCAGTGTTTCGAGTATTTTTATATGTGCAAGAAGTTCGCTTTCCTTTATCTTTTTTGGCAGTAAAATATTTATTTCTGAATTTTTAGCGTTTGTTAACGTTTCTTCATCAAGTTGAGCGGTAAGCATCATTATCGTTTTTTTAAAATGCCACTTTTTTCTAAACAACTCGGCTATTTCAAATCCGGTCTTCCCGTCAGGGAATACATTCCCGAGCATGATAAGGTCAAGATGCGGCCCTACACTTTTGAACACATCGTCCGCTTCAGAAAGCGTATATGCCGGCGAAACATACATGTCATGTTTCAGTAATATTCGAGATAATGATTTGACAAATACTTTGTTATTATCTATGCATAAAATATTTTTGATCATTCGAGCCTCCCCCGATAGAGTTGATTACCACAAAACTTCAATTTTCAAATTTTCTTTATCGGCTTTTTGACTGATCTTTTTTTTCAATTGGTTGAAATAGGTGCCGTTCTTTAGATAATGAGTTTGATATCTTATCAACAATTCCGGTTCATTTTTCTTTAACACATCAAAAAAACGTTTTTTCAGAAAGTTATTTTTAAAGTTGATGGTATTGATCAGAATAAAATCAGCTTCTTCGGCAAATAGATCGATCATATTCGGCGAAGTGATCTCGGGAAGATACGGATAAATATGAACAAATGTTTTAATTCCGGCATCTTTCAGTTCAAACAACGTTTCCGTGCGTTCGTCTATCGCAGGAGCATCCGGCTCAACAATATCTTTCATTCGTTCATTTGTTGTACACAGTTCTATACCGACTTCTGCATCCATGGTTTTAAGCAGATCGATATCACGCAGCACTAATGATGATTTCGTAATGATCCGTACCTTAGCGTTATACTCTTTACAGACTGTTAAAATTGATCGTGTCAACTCATATTTTTTTTCAAAAGACTGATACGGATCACCTAATGTTGAAAGTATTATTTTTTGCCCGATAAGACGAGAAGGATTCTTTTTCAGAAAAGCTTCGGCATGCTCACGTACCTCAACAGATGAATTCCATTGAACATCAGGATACCGCATACGCCACGGGATCTGAGCGCGGCAATACGGGCAACTGAATTCGCACCCGAAATAGGGATTAACAACAAGCCAAGCGCCTTGTTTTCTGATCGGATTAACAGGGGAATCGGGAGTGATCGCGACACATGCAGGCTTTATCTTAGAACGCATTATCGGTCTTTCTCCGTTTTGATCTGTTGCAAATGCTCCGGCTCAATGAACATGATCTCATCATCATACAGATCTACCGCTATCGTGACGCCGGTATCCGAATCATCGATAATCTCAAACACCCAAACATTAGCGTAATCTTCACTGACCGTCTTTAAGATATCGACTTTCCCTTTGAATTCTTCGTTCAATTTATGAAATCCGTTGATCAAATAAATTTTACCGACACGCAGCCGCGAAAACTCAGGCACCCAGAATAAAAATTGAATGCCGATGACATTCTCGATCGATATCGTTCTCGGCGGTAATTCCGGTTCATCATCTTCAAAATCATCTTCTTGGTCATCCTGGGAGGAATTCCAACCGTTCTCGGTTCGAAAATAGACCTCCATCGGTTTATCGGAAGGCTGTGTATCATCGATCTTTTTTTGAAGTTCGGTCTCTTGAGCAACACTATAAAAAAAACGTGACAGATACATAAAAAAGTCACGGTCGCCTTCGATTTTTATATAATCCTTTGTATGGTAAAAATGTGTCTCTTGGGTAAAATGATGCTCTTTCAGAAGCGATCGTATCTCATAATAATCCATACCGTCGAATAATCCGTATTCATGGAGCGTTTGGATAAATTTACGGATAACGCCAATGATCTGATCCTGATCAAGAAATAAATTTTCTTCTATGACATAATTATACAACCAATAAATTGATTTCCGCAATGCAACCTGTCGGTTTTTCGGAAAATATAGATTATTCTCTCCGATGATCTCTTTCAATACTTGTTCAAAATTCATGTATTCCAACACTTTCTATTAATAAGTCTCGTATCCCGTTTCCTGTAATCTTTTATTTTTAGTCAATACATCGAAACGCATTTTTTCCTTATATTCTTTCACTTTATTTTGTATTTCAGGGTATTTTACACCTAGTATCTGAGCTGCAAGAATCGCTGCATTCTTAGCACCGGTCTGTCCTATAGCAACGGTGGCAACAGGCACTCCGGCAGGCATCTGCACGATCGAATATAAAGAATCCAATCCGCCAAGATCAGATGTTTTCATGGGAATCCCTATAACCGGAAGATATGTTGCTCCGGCAATGACCCCTGGCAAATGAGCCGCCTTACCTGCACCCGCGATGATCACTTCCACCCCTTCGGAGGCCGCAGAACGGGCAAGTTCCAAGACTTCCTCACCGCAACGGTGCGCTGACAATATATACATTCCGAAATCGATACCGAAAGCTTCCAATTGTTTTGCAGTGTCTTTCATTACATCCAAATCCGAATCGCTTCCCATAAAAATTTCAACAGATTTCCTTTGTGACATAACCCTACCTCCGTATTGACCGTTATGTTAAATCTCAGACGTTATCCCTTTTGACGATTTTAGTAATGATACAATAAATTCTGCCTTTTATCAACAATAATCAGTTCCAATTTCTACGTTAAATATAGCTATTATTTTTTTGTTTTTGATGCGGCAGGTATTGTCGGCCTTACTCTATTGACAGTCCACAAAAGCCATAGCGAGAAACAAAGTAACCCGAGACTTAATATATGACCGGTTGTGATGGTTTCGCCAATTACATAACCGATCCCTTCATCCGGTTCACGTACAAACTCGATAAAAAATCGAATAAAAGAATATCCGATCCCAAACAATGGACCCATTAATTCAAAACGAACACCTTTTCTGAATAATATGTACAATACCGTAAATAATAAAGCACCCTCGCCAAAGGCTTCATACAATTGCGTGGGATGCCTTGGAAGCATATCAGGTGCGGCAGGGAAAATCACACCCCATGTCCCGTCTGTTGGTTTTCCCCATAATTCACCATTTATGAAATTGGCCAGTCGTCCAAAAAATAATCCGACAGGCGTGACCACGGCACACATTCCGGCCAATCTCCATATATCGATCTTTATTTTTTTCGCATAAACTATAACAGCAAGTAATACACCTATAAAACCTCCATGAAAAGACATTCCGCCCTCCCATACGCGGAAGATCATAAAAGGATCAGAGATAAACTCTTGGAAATCATAAAATAACAAATATCCCACACGGCCCCCGAGCATAACGCCGATCGCAAGATAAAACATAAAATCATATAATTGCGTCATTGTTAGTGTACAAAATTTGTTGCGAACTAACATTTTAAACCATAGATACCCTGCGAACAAACCTGCGAGATAGGCAATGCTGTACCATCTGATAGCGAAATTACCCCAAATGTGCAAAACGACCGGATTAAGCGAATGTTCCCATATCATAGCGAATCCCCCTTGCACGAATAGTATCGCAGCAAAAACTTTTTGTCAATCATCAGTATGTATAATTTGATATAGTGCTTTAAAATCATCGACCGATATCATTTCCGCCCGAGCATCCGCTCTGTAACCGGATCTCTCCAAGAAAGCGACAACCTCACTGTTTTTCCCCAATTGTTTCAGATTATTCGATAATGTTTTTCGTCGTTGTCTGAAACAGGAAAAAATAAAATCGGCAAACGCATCCGGATCGAGATCGGGATCATCAGGTTTAATTGTCAGCTTGACCAACGCCGAATCAACATTCGGCTGCGGATTGAATTCTCCTTTACTCACTTTTTTCAAAAATTCAGGTGTTGAAAAAGAGCGTATATATGCAGAAAACGCCGAGTAATCTGATTCTCCGGGAAGCGCTGTTATTACTTTTGCAACTTCGTATTGCACCATTAATACCGCGAAATCGATCGATGAACGGTAATTCCTTATATGCGTTATAATAGGTTTTGTGATATAGTACGGTAAATTCCCCACTATTTTCTGATGAGCTGCAAAGTTTAACGGTATATCCAATACATTCCCTTCAATAACGGTTGCCTTTAGTTGTTGTAACAATGGAAGAAGATCACGATCTAGTTCAATAACAAATAACTCTATATCAGGAATCTTTGCTAATAATTTAGTGACATTCCCTGTTCCGCCACCGATCTCAACGAGAGTGTCTCCAGGTGACGACATCATTGAACGTACTATGAACTCCAATGTTTGTTGATTATGGAGAAAATTTTGCCCGAATTGTTTTTTAGCCCTCAACAGTTTCCTCTTTTAGAAGCTGATATAATTCTTTAGCTTTTTGTTTGGAAACCGTTTTGGTCGGTGGAATTTCAACGATCTTTACTACAATACGCCGATTATATGCATACACAGTCAAGACATCATTTAATTTGACCTCGTAACTGGCTTTTAGAGGATGACCGTCCCCTTCGCCAAGAAAGACACGGTCATACTCACATAATTCTTTACCGATCGATCGTTGTTTGATAATTCGGGATAATTGTAAATACTTATCAAGTCTCATAATAATATTTCAATAAAATACTTGCTTTTTAATTTCTCATACATTTTATCAACATATTCCTTCATCTTGCGATCCATTAAAATGTATTTAATACGCTGTTTTACATCAACATAGGTTAATTCTTTACTTTCGGATTTGTTCTTAACATATAAAACAAGAATTGCATTATTGAAAAAAAATGGTGATGATATTTGCCCTTGCGCTGTATTTTCAAGAATATTATTCAACATCGGATTAATTTTCTCTTTTTCGATCGGTCCAAAAGGCATGAACTTCATCGCCGTGCCGTTCCCCCATTGCTTAACATTTTCCCAACTGCCTTGATCTTTGATGTTCTTTTCAAATGCAGCCATCTTATCCTGCGGTGGAGACGGTAATATTATAATATGATATACCTTGCGCGTATCACCTTTGATCTCATCAACATAAGCCAAATGATATCCGAATGGCGATTTGAACGGCTTACTTACCTCTCCCTTTAAGAGTGAAAATGCCACTGTCTCAAATTCCTTGACCATCTGACCTTTTTGCAAATAGCCTAAATCTCCACCGTTCGCAGCGCTTCCATCCTGAGAATATTTTCGTGCTGCTTCTTGGAATGTAATCTTTTTTTTCAATATATCATCGCGCATTTGTGATAAAGCTGAAACTATTCTTTTCTCATCTTCACCGCCGAATTCATACGGCACCATCCCGATCTCATATTCATATGTAGCACTACGTTTGAACAAAGATTTGTTTTCTTTGAAAAACACTTCGGATTCTTCTTCCGAAACTGAAATGGAGGGTTTGATCTTAGCTTCAATATATTCTTGAATATACATTTCCTCTTTTATTTTTTTACGATACAATGAACGAAGGGTATTTAAATCAAGTCCTTCTGATGCTAAAGCTTGGGCAAACTGAGAATCACCGCCCATTGAAGTCTTCATTTTATCGATCATTTTATCAACTTCTTGTTCAATATCAGCACTGGAAATTTTGATATCTTTATTTTCAATAGCTTCAAGATATAATATTTTATTTTTTATGATTCCGTCAAGATAAGCTTTTTGCTCCTCTACAGTAGGATTTGACTTCCCCATCATCCTAAATTCATCAATGATATCACTTTGAAAAATGACCGTATTATCTATACGCGCTACAATAGACTCCTTCATTGTTTCAGCGTACAACGCTACCGAGCACATGAGAATTGCCGTAATTACCAATAAAATTTTCATATTCACCTCATTTAATCTTTTTAAAGTAATCTTCATTGACATGAATGACATATTGTTTCTTCTTACTATTGATCCACTGGTTATACCGCAATTCCCGTTTCTGTAACAACACGGTAACTTTTATGGCATCTTTCACGGCATCATATTCTACGACCTTCGGATATCGTTTGTTTTTCAGTTGGAACAAGTGGAATTTACCATGCTCGTCCTCAAGAACGGTAGAAAATCGTCCGACACCAAGCGCAAACAACTCTTTCGAAAACGTTGTCGGCAATTCATCTTTAGTATACATTTTTTCTTGTTTCTCTTCCAAATTTCCTTTGATTGCTGCAGCGATATCATCAAATGCTTCGCCTTTTGCCAATCGGTCAACTACTTTTTGTGCTTCATCGAGAGAGTTAAAGATCAATTCACGGACCAATACACTCTCCGGAAGATTATACTCATTTTGGTGTTCAAAGTAATATTTGTAAATCTCCTTATCGGTAACATTGATACTTTCATATACTTTTTTCTCTTCAACAAGTCTTATAATGGTAAGTTTAGTTAAGGATTGACGAAAATCACCAATCGACATAGCGTTATTTTTTAAATATGCGGTAAATTCATCTTCCGTTTTAAACTGTTGCTTGAAGCGAGCCACTTCCTGATCGATCTGATATTCCGGGATCTCAATCTTTTCTTTTTTTGCTACATCCAGAACTATCTCTTCTTCTATCATTTGATTCAGCAGATAATATTTTAATGTCATGAGGTCTGCACCCTCAACAGAATTGGCGTACTCGCCGATACGAAGTTTAAAAAAATCTTCAAACTCGCCGACAGTGATGATCGTATTATCTATACGTGCAATAACTGCACTACGTCCAAAACCGAAGTTATTCTTACACGAGATCGCTGTTATTGAAATTATGACTGCGATTAATACAAATCGAATCATTTAATGTCCTTCGTATGAAATACGATCTTATGCTTTTCGCGCAATTTCAATATTTCCTCGCTTGCATACGCTTGAATTTTCATTTTCTCCAGTTCCCGTGATATAACACTTCCTGCCGCATCGATCTTCATATAGTCATTTGCAAATATCTTATCCATAACTTTCCATACATAGTAAACACTTGTATCTTCAGTTAGTTCCACACGGACAGGCGGAATGATATCATTAATTTTCGCACCAATAATAGCTTCTTTCAATGAATCCTGTATTCCGTCAATCGGCACATATCCCAAATTTGAAATGAACGGTTCGCCTTCGGGTTTGTTCTGTTCAGCCAATTCCTCAAAGGTCATCCCGGTCTTCAATTGCCCCATGACCTTTTCAGCATTCTCTTTTGTGCCGCAATAGATGACCTTAAGCCATACCATCGCTTTATCAACTTTAAAAGTCTCTTTGTTTTTTTCATAATAAGCCGTGATCTCATCCTGTGTGACATCGAGCTTTCCCTCAAGTAATACTTTTAAAGCAGCTTGGCCGATAAGCTCGCGTTTATACCGCTCGGATTTGCGTTTTAACTCTTTACGGAATGATTTTACACGGGTCACATGTTTATCTTTGCCCTCATTATACAATATCGTATAATTGATCCAACTGTTGATAATAGATTCCCGGGATTCCGGCGAAAGATACGAAGCGTCCATGCCGAGATCTGAGGCATACTGCTCAAGTGCCAACTGAGTAAGTTGGTAACCGTCAACTTCCGCCACTACCGGGCTGTTGTCACGATTGGCCGTAATAATGCTGATTAAGATCGCAATACCCACCGCAAGAACGATGATCGCAGCATAAACTACACGTTTATACATAAAAACATTACTTTTCATATTACCCTCCGTGTTCGCAATTACGATACGTCAAAAGACCGTTTATGTCAATCACTTTCCTAATACAAAACTCTGTTTTTCGGCTAAAATCGATAAATTTGGATACTGCAACGTACCAATATTTTCGCAGTCAATGAACATCGGCACGCAATGTAGCTATACCGAAAAAAGCGTTTTTCCGTTTCTCGATATAGGCGACAAAACGTTCGGCGCGTTCACGATCTTCATCGAAGACAAATTCATCGTCAAATTCCAGAAAAAGATCCGTTACGGCCTCTTCCTCACTGTTTCCGCTGCCTATGCATGCAGGATATTCAAACGTATAACAATCGCAAAATCCGTCAGAGCGGTATTTGTGCATAAGAATATGTGCGGAGAAAGATACGGTTATATCAGGATTCGTTTTATTTGTAAGAGTAATATCAACCGTTTTATACAGGGAAAAAGCGCTGAAAGAACGCTTCATTTCGGCACGCATATCATTTTTTAGATTTGTTTTTGCCGATACATATTTTTTTACAACGGAATCGCAATAATTTTTCTTTACAGCCTCAAGATCAGCACCTTCCTGATAATCTTCATTCCCGCTGACGGTATACAGGTCGCCGAATTTCCCGATCATCACGTCAAATATAAATTCCATATACTATTCCTCTTTTCTTATGTTCTTACATCTCAGTGTACGCACTATTGGAAACCTTACAAGCATTTGAATTTCTGCTCATATAAGTACCCTTTTGTTCATTCTTCGTAACAATGATTTGATTACTCCCCCATCACTCTGTATACCGCATATCCCTGTCTTCCTGACAATGTTTTGGTTAAAGCCGTAAAATCGGTGAATTTTGTGATAAGCATGCCATACTCTCCCGTTGATGCTCTTTTAGCGACACCGATACCGCTTTCCCCGAGAAGTTCATCGGTATAATCGAGCTCATTCTTATTGCAACGAATAAAATAAGCAGCAGGAAGATCATGCAGCGGTATAACGTTCAACTCATTATCACAATTGGAGTGAAAATCTCCAACGGAAAGGAATTTAGCGCCGATCTCACGGGCGCACCGCAATATATCGGATACAACTGCGCTTCCCGTGGCATCCATGCCTGCTCCAAGCCCGGAAAACACCATTTTGCCGCAATAATCACCGGTCACCTGCACGGCATTGAACGCTTTATTGATACGAGCCAGCGCTTCATCTTCCTGTATCAGCATCGGTTCAACGCCGATAGCGATCCCGTCCTGAGTTTTTTTTGATTCCGCGATAAGTTTTATCTGCATATCCATGGCTTTTGCGCAATGCAGGTCTGCATTGGTGATACCGTTTATGCCCTTTCGCGGCACCTTTGAAAACTGAAGGCAACCGCCGTATGCTATGGACGAAAGAATACAAATTTTATGCGCTGCATCGGTGCCGTCCACATCGAGATGGGCGTTGTGTTCCGCATAGCCGAGAGTTTGTGCCGTTTTAAGCGCTTCTGCAAACGGTTTGCCGGATACCGACATTTCGGTAAGAATATAATTGGTCGTGCCGTTGAGTATCGCCTGGATCGATGAGATCGGATTCGCCACAAGTCCGTTCTTCATGGCTCCGATAATGGGCACAGCTCCCGCCACGCTCGCCTCATACCAGATGGATACATTTTTTTCGCGCGCCAAATGAAAGAGTTCCTTGCCGAACTGAGCGATCAACGCTTTATTTGCCGTCACGACGTGCTTGCCGTTCTTCAATGCGCTTAAAACAATATCTTTTGCTTCATCCGTACCGCCGACAGATTCCACAACGACAGCAATATCTGGATCGGTGACGATATCGCGATGATCTGCGGTCAATCGTTCACGCTCAAACGGAAAATCAAATGTTTTATGTATATCGGTATCGCATACACGCGTAACATCGATCATGATCGACGTTTTTTTATATAACGCCGCGCGTTCGCGTTGAATGATCTTTAACGTCCCTGTGCCGACCGTGCCCATGCCGATGATACCTACGGCAACGCGTTTCATAGAATCCTCCTGTTATTTGAACAATTCTCTGTTTGCATCAAACCAAAACACCATGTCAAGATGTGCCATCGGTATCGTGTGTGCTTCGGCAAACCGCCGCATGGCCTCTTCGATCTGCAGATACCGTTTATAAGATAATGACGATGGCACTTCCGTAATGACCTGAAGTTCACACAGTCGCCTCAAAATATGGCGGTCGAGTATTGCAAGTTCTTCCATAAAACCGATATTGCGTAAGTAATGGGATGCTTCCTTCATACCCAAGCCTTTCACCGATTGAACAAGCCAGCTGCGGCGTTGCTCATCATTAGCAAAACTACTCAGGGGTTGTTGCAACCTGCCGTAGTGTTTTTTATGCGCTTCGAGTATATACGATGTTTTGTTATTATGGAAGCGAACCATATGAACGATCGGGAGTAATTTTTCGCGCGACGGTGATCGCAAAAAGTGATCTCGTTCCATCATGCAGACGGCGTCCCATGCGCGATGGGCATTTGATTGCGGCGTAAGCAGGCAAAACACCAACTCTCGGAACAGGATATGTTCATCGGCTATTTGCCAAATCGCTCGAAATTCATCACATTTTTGTTTGATCTGCAAAAGAAGTTGATCGTGTAACGTTTTAAGTCCGTTTACATCCATATCGGCTCGGTTAGCAATAACCGCATTCCTTCAGACTTGTGAACGATTTTCCGGCAATGATGATATGGTCAAGCAGATTCAGGCTCAATCGATCGCAGAGCTCTTTCATTGAACGGGTGAGCGCGATATCCGCTTTTGACGGTTCCAACGCTCCCGAAGGATGGTTATGGACAAGAATGAGCCCTACCGCATTGTGTCGGAACATATCTGCAATGAGATTTCTGGGATACACATGCGAATAATTCACCGTGCCGGATTGATAGGTCTCAACAGCGATCACTGCATTATCACTGGCTAAAAACACCGCGGCAAACTCTTCAAACGGTTTCCCGCCGTAAAATGAGATAAAATAATCCACTACCGATTGCGGAGAATTGCATGAGTAAGCTGATGACACTGTCTTTTCTCGCAAATAATAGGTAACAAGTTGTTTGAGGAACGCAATGAGTTCGCAAGACCGGTCACCGAGCCCGTCGATCTTTTGCAGTTCGTCCAACGGAGCATCAATAACGCCGGAGATCGAACCGAATCGCTGTATCATGGTCTTTGCTATAGGTTTTGTGTCTTTACGGACGATAATAAAGCCGAGGAGCAATTCGAGTATCTCATAGTCCAGCATGCCGGCAAGGCCGTCTTGTGCAAATTTCTGACGGAGGCGTTCTTTGTGCCCTTCATGCCCGGCTTGCATTACCATTAATCGATACTTTCTCCGTCATCCATATCATCAATGACCACAAATGCTTTTACATTGTATGTATCGGCAATGATCTTTTCCAATGCATCGCGGGATTTTTCAAAATCTTGCGCGGCATTAGTATCTTGAAGCGTTACACGCGCCAACACTACGGTTTTTTTACCGAGAAATTGTATGGTGATCTCGCCTGCATCTTTCACAAGATCGTTGGATTTCAATAACAATGAGACATCATTCACATCGATCTGCTTCCGTTTTTGCGGATCGACCGCTTCAAGTGATGCTTCCTGCGCCATCAAATAACCGGAATAGATGATAAACAACGCTACGCCGATACTCACATACCCGTCAATATACGGCATAAAAAACACCGGGATCACGGCAAGCGCTGTGATGGCATCGCTGATATGACGCCACGAATCGGATACAAGCATCGTGGACGGTTCTTTTCTGTCGAGGAACGAGTAACAACGCACGAGAAATAATTTAAGAATAACAATAAATGCGAGAATTCCCACGTAATAGCAGAGATAATCCTGATTGAACGTTATAAGCCTGTTGATGGAATTGGCGCCCACACGCACGAATTCTATACCGGCATAGATAAATAAAAACGCCAATATGAAAAAGGTGCTGTACCGGAACCGCATCGAGGCTTTCGGCTGTTCCTCTTTAGGAAACTGCGCCACCCACATGATACCTACGGCCATCACGAGATAAAACACAAAATGTGACGACGTATGAATGGCATCGGCAAGCACGGCAATACTTGATGTTACCAACGCAACGATGAACTTTGTGGTCATGAATATCGCATTTACCGTGATATTCACAAAGAGCCGCCATTGACGCCAGTATTGCCAATCCTTGAGGCTGTGTCGCCTAATGATCGGCTTCAGCAATATAAAGATCAGTCGATCTATCATTCAGTCACGCCGAGAACTTTTTTCAAGGCGGCAACATCTTCCTTTTTTTCCAATGAGTATTCTTTTTTATTGACCGTAACTTTTGCTTTTTCAATATAGACAACGGTGAGCGTTGACGGAAACGCGGTTGTGTCGATCTTTGTTGCATTGCTGACAAAAACATATTTGACCGCTGTCTTTGCATCAGGCTTGAACGTGCTTACGGTCTTCATATCGCATGAGAACGTTTTTGAGAATCCTTCAGCTTCGCACTTAGAGGTATTGTCGGCATATAAGACAACGATATGTTCATTCTTCACGTCGGGTACAAAAGTGCAAATACTGCCGTTGCATTCTACACCTGCGTAAGCCATTACAGCTGAAAAACAAAACAGAACTAAAAATACGATCTTCTTCATAATAGTTTTCTCCTTATTCTATGACAACTTTTTGTTCGCCCTTGCGCACATCGCCGATAACGGATGCTTTTTCGCCGTGTTCTTTCAATACGGCAAGAACGGCGTCGGCGTCTTTCGGGTCAACAATGATCATGTATCCGATACCCATATTGAACGTGCGGAACATTTCGCGTTCTTCGACCGGCCCTTTTTCCATGATCTTTTGGAAAACCGGCAGTATCTCCCATGTGCCTTTTTTTACATACACGTCCTGGTCATTGTTTAAAACGCGGGGGATGTTGTCGTAAAAACCGCCGCCCGTGATATGCACCATGGCATGCACGTCAACTTTCGACAGAACGTCCAAGACCGGTTTCACATATATCTTTGTCGGGGTCAGTAATAAATTGAGCATATCTTTGTCGGGTGATTTTTCGTCAATCAATGCTTTGCGTGCCAAGCTGTAACCGTTGGAGTGCACGCCGGTTGACGCAATACCGATCACCACGTCACCGATCTTTGTCTTCTCGCCTGTGATGACCTTATCGCGCTCACATGCCCCTACGGCAAACCCTGCAAGGTCGTATTCGTTCTCTGCATAAAACCCGGGCATTTCCGCCGTTTCTCCTCCGAGAAGAGCGCACCCGCTCTGACGGCAACCTTCGGCGATACCGGCAACGATCGTTTCAATGACCTCCGGTTTGAGTAAGCCCGAAGCGACATAATCGAGGAAAAATAACGGCCGAGCTCCTTGAACGAGCACATCATTCACGCTCATCGCTACAAGGTCAATACCTACCGTATCGTGTTTATCGGTAAGGAACGCAATTTTTAGTTTAGTGCCCACACCGTCGGTACCTGCCACCAAAACAGGATTCTTATATCCGGTCAATGCGTAAAGCCCGCCGAAAGAACCGATGTCGGTCAGCACATTTGCATCAAAGGTTGTGCGGACATGTTTTTTTATTCTGCGGACGACCTCATCGCCGCGATCGATATCAACGCCTGCATCACTGTATTTCATATATATTCCGTCCTTTC
>CAZIJP010000010.1:15949-32595 GCA_964539615.1 uncultured bacterium | reverse complement strand
CAGTAGAAAAGGTTGTAGAAGAACAACCTAAACAAAGTTCAATAGCAGTAGAAAAGGTTGTAGAAGAACAACCTAAACAAAGTTCAATAGCAGTAGAAAAAGCTATTGAGGAGGAAAAAACACCAATTTATCCTCCAAAAGAAACAAAACCTGAAATTCCAATTTCAGATATTAAAAAAACTGAAACGGATACGAAAAAAGAAGAAAATGTTGAAAAAACGCAAAATGATAAAGACTTAAATTCTTTATCAGAAGAGATGAAAAAAGGTTTCGAGTCCGTTTTAAGTGCAATTCAAGGAATTTCAAAAACAACTTCACAACAACCTCAAAAAGAGGAACAAAAGCAAGAAGAATCGAAACAAGAACCAGAATCAAGACAATCCGCAGATACTCAAAACAAATCGAAAACCCCTCAAAAAAATTATATAGAAGAATATAGGCAAAGTCTTAGATCAAATGTTCCAATAGATGGATTTGTTGGAATTAAAGGTCTTCATCTTAAAGCCAACAACATTGGATCGTTTGTCTAAATATTTTTAGTGAAAAATTTGTTTAAATTTCAAGTTACAGCAGATTGTAGCAATCCATCAGGTTCTCCAAAAATTGTTCCATCTGGAGGAGGATTGTCGGATTCATTATCCAGAAATTTTCTCAAAATGGACTCTATAACAGGAGATTCCAGTGGTCTTATAGACGTTGTAAATGGATTTTACTGGACAAATTCTCAACTAAGCAGTAGGCAAGATATTCCTGCTGTAATGTTGAAAGAAAAAAGGCTTAAAACGAATTCAATTATAGCTCAACTTGCATATTATAGCGCAATTGCAAGTGAAAAAGGTGGTCAAGCATCAGGGAGAATTGCTAATTTATTTTCAAGTTCTGCTGGATCTGGAGGAATTAGCGGTCTTTTAAGTGGTGTAGCGGGGAGAGCATTTGCTGGAATTGGTCAAAAACTTGTTGGAGCCGCATCGAGTTTCGGAAAGGGGTTCTCCAGTTCTGGAATTCTGCAAGCAATAACAGGAAAAAATGCAGAAGGAGTTATAGGCGCATTGACTTCGGAATTAGCTTCATCCGATGTTCTTGCTCCATATGAAGGCTTATATATGACAGAAGATACGAAGTTTGTATATAGAATGCCTTATTTCTCCAATGCTGCACATGCTGTCCGAAATACATTTGCAAGTGATGATAAGGTGATGTCAGGAACGATGGGATTAGGTGCTCTTGTATCGGCTGGAGCAAAGACAGCAGAACAATTGGCTTACGGTCTATCGACTTCTATGAATTTCATGGAGCCAGGCATTTATATTGAGAAACCTCAATTTTATTCTTTTGCCGCTGGTGGTGACACAGTAGCATTCAGTTTTCCTCTGATTAATACAGGTTGGGCCACATTTGAAGATGTACAAAGAAATTGGCAACTCATTTATATGCTTGTTTATCAAAATAGGCCAAATAGAAAAAGCAGAGACTTGATCGAACCACCTTGTTTATATGAGGTCATGATACCTGGCATCAAATACATGCCGTATGCATTTATTACATCCCTTGGAGTTAATTTTATGGGTTCAAGAAGAAGTTATTATGTCAATGTTCCAAATTCCACAGGAGGATCTTCTAGAATACAGACAATAATTCCAGATGCATATATGGTAAACATAGAGCTTAAAGGTCTTATTGCGGAAAGTAGAAACTTTCTTTATCATATGTTATTTGAGAAACAAAGCAAAGTAAATGTTTTGGAAAGTTCTGGTACTGGAATTGTTGATAATTTCCTCAACGGGCTTAGAAACGAATTGAACAATGGTAAATCGTTATCTGATGCTTCGCAAAGGGTAAACAACCAAACTCAAGTAAGAAAATGATTACTTCATATACAGATGGATTATCGGCAATCGGAGACTATCAAAAAGACATTTTGAGTCTATCGAGACTAAGTGATTTTCAATATGAGAATTTCTTTAAAATGTATTTGACCGAGGATTCTCAATATTTTTACAATTTACTATCCTTCACTGTATATGTACTTGACGAAATGGATCCATCCACTTATTATGAAATAAGAATGGATAGACCCATGCCTTGGACTGCTATTAGTTATAACGAATATAGAAACATAGATTTATGGTGGCTTATTATGGTCATTAATAAAATATACAACCCTATGGAATTTCCACAAGCTGGAACAAAATTAAAAATACTATACCCTCAATTTGTAAGAGCGGTATTAACAAAATTAAAAAATGAGCTTTAAGAGTGTCATATCAAATTTTATAAGAGGAGATGAAGGTGGATCTTCTGGAAATGTTGTTCAAATTGGAGATAACAATTATATTTTTGACGTGTATCTTCATAACGGAGAAACTAAAATGGGTATCACATATGCAACCATTGAAGAATTAAAAATAGTTGACGACTTAAGGTATTTCTTTTCATATGGATATATGGTATTCAATGATAGTCAAGATACGATAGAAAGCTTTGAAGGTGTAGATGGTACAAGTAAAGTAAAACCTTATAGTTTTCGTGGAGATGGAAGAGACTATCTTCAAGTTGAAATCATGCCTCAAATTAAACAAGACGATACTTGCGTTAACAATGTATCGGAAATGGATAGAGAAGAATTTTGTCTCAAATATACCTTTTCGATTTATAAAATAGAAGAAGAAATGATGGAAGACAAGGGAGTAAAATATAAGAGGTTATATTTTTGGGATGCTGATTATCAAATTTTAAATGAAATTGATTCACATTTTAGTAGTTCAGAAGTTCCATTAAAAGATACCGCGACAAATACGACTCAAACAGGAGAGGTTGGAAGTTCAACTCTTTCAACAAAAACAACAGCTGAAAAGAAGGTAAAAAATACGGATGATTTTAAAAGATATACTGGAGATATCATCAAAGCACTTTTGGATAAAAGTCTGAATAAAATCACAAAAACGAGTTTATTCAAGGCATCTAGTGAATGGGATAAAGGCGGTACTCTTTTGGAATACCACACGAATGCTGGATACAAGGCAATCGATGATTTGGAATATCTGCTACAATACCATGTTAGTGACAAATCATATGATTATGTGCCATGTGTTCTTAAAAAAACAAGATATAAGGAAGAATATACATTGATTCCAATAACAGTTTATCTGCAAAATACAACATTCAAGGGAAGTGGGGGAGTGTTGGGTGGAATTACATCTGGTTTGGCTTCTCTTGTTGGGCTTGGGGGTGGAAGAAGTCTTAGTGAAGATTTTTACATTGGAAAACAAGATTCCGAAGGTTCTGGTATAGGAAGTATATTGAACTTTGGTTCCCCAAACTCCCAAAATTCATTTAATGCTATTAATTACAATATTATAGAAAATTATTCATTTTTGAAAGCCGATGCAGATATTGTTCAAAAAGATATATCTACACATTTCGTTCATTCATATGATCCAAATGGATTTTTTACTTGTTCGATAAAATCAAATAATTTTAAAAATTCCACAAAATCAATTTACAATGATAATGTTAAGAATTTATCAAATTCCCCGAATTCTCAAATGTATGATATTCTCCCAAAAAATCAATTAAGAGAAGATAATAAAAACGTTCAACATGTTTATACTTCGGGGCTTGGAATAGGACAGCAATTTCAAAAATTAAACTTTGGAAGAAACAAGGCTCTAATGGCATCTATATTTAAAAACAGTGCCATATATTTTAGAGTTAAGGGGCTGACGAGAAGAAAATCTGGAACATTTTTCAATATAAATAGAAGAGATAATCAGTTGGCAAACGAGCACGATAAAAATCTTTTGGGTAAATATTTCACAACAATGGTTATTCACGAATTTAAAAGAGGAATGTATTATAATCACATGTATGGTACAAAATCAACTTCTTCGGAAAAACAAAATTTCGCTCCAATGGTTTAATTATGAATACAATTGACGGAAATATACTTTACCAAGCAATCGATCCTTTAACGAAAACAGTTTCCCCCGAATTCTACAAACAATTTGAGAGTGTTGGAGAGGAAACTTTGAATCTTATCATAGAACTTAAAACTGTGATGACATCCAATATAACAAGAAGAAATGAAAATATCGCAAATTTCTTTAGAAAATTAGATGGTCAATTACCATCTCTTCCAACTCCGTTTCAAGATTGGTTTAAAAAATTTTATAAAAATCGTCTTTCATCTGAGGCAAAGGCATTGGTTCTAGAACAAGGGCCATTGAAATCGCTTGATAAGAATTATGCATTCGATTGTATGAACGGTGTCGTAAATGCATTAAATTGGTATACTCCAAACAGCCTTCCTCCAGTCGGAACCTTGAATCAAAAAGTTCCATGTAACATGGGAACATTACCAAAAAATGTGAATAGTGCTGATCTCGCACTATATGCATCAAAAATGGCAAGAATAAGAATATGTAAAGATAGATCAATTGGTCCCGTTATACCAAAGGTAGCCGCTCCAACAGCTTCACATGGTCAACCACTTGTTGGTGATTACGAGTTTCCAAAAAGAATGGGAAAAATTGCAACAGAATACATGAGCAAAGTCCAGAAGTTGATGGGAGATAATGCGAAATATGTCATGGATAATTTTAGATTTAAACCAGCAACAAATAATGTTCAAACTGGTGCTCCAAGTATTAAAATCCCGACGAAGGTTGGTGATAGTGTTGTAAATTCAACTCTTTATGGTCCAACTGTTAAGAATCCTATTGCGGGAAACCCTTTCCTTCCGAAGATACAGGAGTGATAACTTCAGCATCTACAATATCGCCGTTATCTTTGAGAAGCTTAAAAATTTCATCTCTTGTCATTCGCATTCCAACTGGAGCATCGGATATTTCTTCCAATTGTTGCTTTTTACTCTGAATATCCATTTCCTTTATTTCTTTGGTTGTATTGATCTTCATTTTAGTAATTTGAATATCCTTTAAAATATTCATTGCAGTTGATACGCCCTTGAAGATTTCTGCCAACGATTCAACCTCATCAGATTGTGGATTTAGCATGACCGTTTGCTTTATTTCATGTATAGCATCAATTCCAGCTTCAACCAATTCTTTTGAATTTCTTAGAATAAAATCTTCCAAATCGTCACTATGATTCATTTTGTTTTCTTTCACTTTTGCACTGATTACTCCAACCGATTGTTTCAACTTATCTGTTAAATCATTTGAACCCAAGAATCCAGAGAGAGGAGTTAGTTGATTTGTCATGCGTTTGATTATTTAGGTTTGACATGGTAAAAAGCCATGCTATCATTTCGACATGATGAATTCACTTCTAGAACAAATGCGTCAACCAAAGATGGTATTCGAAAAAATCCACCCAAATGCACAGCTTCCAAAAAGAGCGCACCCAAACGATGAGGGTTGGGATTTATTTGCAGTTGAAGATCAAACAATTGAAGCAAAGGGTTCAGCGATTATTAAAGTCGGATTAAAACTCGCATTCTTGGATGATGGTTATTGGATTAAAGTTGAATCTCGTTCAGGATTAGCTTTTAAGTCGGATATTGTAGCCCATCAGGGAGTTATAGATGCGGGTTATAGGGGAGAACTCGGTGTTAAACTATTCAACTTTTCAAATATTCCATATGATGTTAAAGTAGGAGATAGAGTTTGCCAAATTGCAGTGAAATATTCCATCACGAATTTTGGAGTTGAATGGGGTAAAACTGTCCCAACTCAAAGAGGTTCAAATGGTTTCGGTTCTACAGGAAAATAATTATGGACGTTAACGGATTGTGGTCTGAGAAATACAGACCTAAAAATATTGAAGATCTTGTATTATGTGAGAGTGATAAAAATATCATTGAGAATTTTATCAAGAACGATGAAATTCCAAATCTTTTGTTTTATGGAAATGCTGGAACTGGAAAAACAACAACTGGTAAAATTCTAATAACAGCATTGGATGCGGAGGATTTGTTTTTAAATTGCGCAGAAGTTGGAATTGATGAAGTGAGAAACACGATTACAAATTTCAGTAAAACCAAAAGTTTCAATGGTAAAAAGAAAATTGTATTTTTGGATGAAATTGATTCAGCATCACCAGCTGCACAGAGAGGGTTAAGAAATACAATGGAGGAGAATGCCGCATATTGTAGATATATTTTAACCTCCAACTACATTCACAATGTTATCGTTCCCCTACAATCTAGATGTCAAACGATTCAACTTTCCGCTCCAATTAATTTAATTGTTAAAAGAATTGGTTTTATTTTAAAAAGTGAAAATATTAAATTTGATGATTCAAATAGAATTAAATTGGCACGTACGATCAAAAAACACTATCCAGATATCAGAAAAACAATCAATGAGGTTCAGAAATATTGTATCAATGGTGTTTTAACAATTCCAGATATTTCGAAGGTCGATAATTTTGTTGATAGAATTCTTGAACTTATCTTTAAGAAAAAGGAAATGGAAATCCGAAAATATATAATTGAAAATGAGACGGATTTTAAAGGCGATTATTCTTTGCTTATGAAGGGTTTATTTGACTCCACTTGCGATACACCCACAAGTAATATATTTACAGAAGCAAAAAAGAAAATGTGGCTTGTGGCAATTGGTGAATATATGTATAAATCCGCATTTGTTGTTGACCAAGAAATCAACTTTTATTGCTTGATTTTAGCCTTATCTGGAATTCTAGAAAGTTGAATTATTTTTTAGGAAGATAATTTTTGGTATAATCTAGACTTGGGGCGTATACTGATGGGTTTTTATGTCCTTCTGCTGGAGAAGACGGAATTTTAACATTATTCATTCCAAGCTCTGTATGAGATTTGGTGTCTTTTCCGTCTCCAAAATCGGATGTTCGTGTTTGACGATATGGATCGAGAAGTGTTTCCGCTCCTTTTTTAGCTGAACCAAGTTCAGAAATATCCGTTGAAGACCTGTCATTGTAACGCAGAGAATCTGGAACTGGTGCGAGATTTACACCAGTATCAACGTGTTCCAAAATGTGCATAGGAACTGTTATAAAATCGTAATAAAGGCCAGGCGCTTTTTCCAATACAATATCAACTATAAATTCACTTCCTTCGTTGTACACATTGCCTGGCTGATAGGACGGTCTAACCGTTTTTATACTGGAAACTCTAATATTGAGTCCGCTATTAGCGAAACTTTTTAATTTCTCCACATAATTCCCGCTTTGTTTTTTGAAGAAATCGTCTCCATATGCTCCTTCTTTGATTTTTACCAAATCGCCAACCAATAACCCGCCTCTGGTGAAGCGTTGAATTGCAGACTCATATAATTTTGTGAATTTACCCATGATTAGAATTATTTATGTTTGGTCACGATGATTTCGACAATTTTCTCTAAATATTTACATGGCATCCATTGTAATTACAGAATTGAATAAATTCCCAAAAGAAAGGAATTATACTTACAAGGATTTGGAAGTAGACTTGAAAATTGATTATACAAAAACAAATCCATTAAACAATTATAAAGAACAAAAAGACATTGTTGTTGATTATGATGTAAATGCAATAAAAAACAGTATTTTCAATATATTCACCACCATACCAGGTCAAAAATTACTAAACCCCACTTTTGGTTTAAATCTTCTCTACTATCTTTTTACAGGAATTACATCGGAAAATGCAAGAATGCTTGGTGATACAATTTTAAAAGGAATAACGAAATTTGAACCAAGAGTAAAAGTTGACAATATCAATATTACAACCGATTACGACGAACAACAATATACCATAGACCTATTTTTATCAGTCCCATCATTAAATATTAAGGGATTGCAGTTAAAAGGAACTTTGGCTGAATCTGGATACTACTTTAACTAAAATGGCTGACAACGAAATAACAAATCAAAACTTTCCCCTATCTTTTAATAGCTATGCAGCTTTTGATGCGACATCTATTAAAACATTGATGCAACAAAGATTGATAGATGGAGGGGTATTCACAGATCAAATTTTTGAAGGCTCCAATTTTAACAGTCTTTTAGATGTCATTGCATATAGCTATCACGTTCTTTTGTTTTATTTGAATAGAACTGCAAATGAATCTTCTTTTACAAATGCACAACTTTATGAGAACGTGAATAGAATTGTAAAACTTCTTAACTACAATCCAATTGGCATTCAAACATCTGTTCTTTCATTTTCCGCAGTTGCAAATGATTCTTTGGAGCAAGGAATTTATACAATTCCGAGATATTCTTACTTTACTATAAATGATACGAGTTATTCATTTACAGAAGATTTAACATTTTCAAAATCAACGAGTGGAGTTGAAGTATTGAATGATTTAAATGAATCTGGACTATTATATCAAGGTTCCTTTATTCAATATCCTCTTTATATTGCAACTGGTGAAGAATTTGAGGAATTTAATATTGTTTCCGTTGATGCTGATGGTAATAACGATTTAATTGACCACAATCACGTTCATGTTTATGTAAAATCTGGAAACAATTCTTGGAAACAGTATAACAATGTCAATAGTTTGTATCTTGAGAATCCATTATCCGAGACATACGAACTCAGATTAAATGAAAATCAAAGATACGGTATTAAATTTGGAAACGGAGTAACTGGAAAAAAATTAAATGAAGGAGATTTTGTTGCTGTTTTTTATCTCAAAAGCGATGGTCCAAATGGTGAGGCTGGTCCAAATGTGTTAAATGGTTCTAGATTGTTTATCTACAATACACAAGTTTATTCAGAAATAATGAGTCAAGTTAGATCAACTGGAACAAATATTTTGAATATCAGTGAAGCTGCAAAATTGAATTTCGAAAACACTCTACCTTCTTCAAAATTCACATACCAAGAAGATTCTAAGAGTATTAAAAATAATGCTAGAAACACATATAAAACACAATATAGGCTTATAAATTCAACTGATTTTGAAAATTATATTAAAAATAACTTTTCAAATTTAATTCAAGATGTAAAAGTCGTTAATAACACAGATTATGTAGAAGGTCATCTGCAATATTTAAATGAAATTGGATTATCGGAACCAAACTTGGATAGTAGAATTTTATTCAATCAAATCAATTTTTCGAATTCATGTAATTTCAATAATGTGAATTGTTATTGTATTCCTAAAATTCCTCAAAACGAAACCGCGAATTTCAATAAATTTTTGAGTGTTGGTTTGAAAAATAGAATAAAAGACTCATTAAATCGAATTAAAATTTTAACATCAGAGATAGTTTTCCAAGATCCAGTTTATATGGAGGTTGGAATTGGAGTGGCATCTTCGGATGAAATAAACAATAAAAGATTATATCCTGAAATCGTATCTGAGAGTAAACTTGTAATTAAGAAAAAAAGTCAATCTTTTATCAGTGATAGTTCAATAGTTGAAAACATCGTAAATGCCTTCAAATCATTCTTTGACAATCAAACATTAGGCAAAACGATTGAAATTGATAAGATTAACACATCGATACTTGGAATAAATGGAATTGAATCCTTTTTCACAGAAAGAGTTGTAAATGGTGAGACTATTGTGGTCAATGGACTTAGTTTAATGGTCTTCAATCCAATATATTCTGCGCCAGAAGAAGATATTCAAATTATAAATCAATCTCTTATTCTCCCTTTCTTCAAATCACCTTATTACGGAAATTATGATGTTTTGAAAGGAAACATCGTTATTGAATGACTATGATTCCATCATCGGCTGTAAAAATAGTTTGTAAAGTTCTTGACAATGAAAAAGCACCAGAAACTTTCGAGTCATATACTATCGATTCAACCAGCTTTTATTTTTCTTTAAGTTGGAGTCAAAATTTCACAAATAGATCCTTTTATTCAAATGATGTTGTTGTTTGGGATTTTGGTGACGGTTCAAATTTCACAGGACCATCAGCTAGATATTTTTATAAATTTCCAGATGTCTATAATGTGAGTGCAACCATCTTCGACAAAAACGGTGAAGCTCACATCGTCACTTTAGAAAATTCAGTTACAGCATCAAATGTTTTTCCAGACTACATTTATCTACATCCTTTTAATTCAGATGGGAGTTCTTATTTTTTACAATCTGGTAAACCGAGTAATCAAGTCATAGTCACAAGATATAACTCTTGGCAAAATGAAAATTTTTTAAAGGATAATAATTATACTATCAATCTATATGTTTCTGGAAGCAAAAGTGACTACATGGGCTTATCATCCTATTATTCCGACAAATATAGTCACTTGAAAGCGTATCATGGATTTGTTAATGTTTATACCAACGAAAACAACTACCTCCAAAGTAAACTTGTACAAAGTACAAGAACAAACGCCGTTTCAGTTTTTGCGGCTCCATACACGACTGGTCCTATTGATGGTGATTGGAGTATTAAATTTAATTTCCATAACGAAAAAGTTGAAGGTTCTTCATTCGTAGGATCGAGTGGAACAAATCGTGATTTGGATTACATTTACTTCGTTGATCAAAAAGCATCCGATGATGCATCAAACCAAGTCGATATAATATATGCTTCATTTGATTCTAAAAATTTTAAAGATAGTGAAATTGAAAAACATGGATTGGAAAATGTTTTTAAAAAATTGGATCAAGGTTATCTCAATCTTCCTTGGTCGGCTCAAATATTAAAATCGATTTCAAATTCAGCAGAAACGATGAGAATTACGAGTAACGGTATTTCCGTGGAAGGTAATAACTCTTCGATTGGAAGCTTATCTGGACAAATTTTGTACCCATTTGACATTTATCCAATTAAGTGGTCGAATACGAAAATACCGTTTATTATCACATTTAAAGATTCGGAAAATTATACAGTAAAAACATATGATCCAATTTATAATTTTCATAGTGGCTCATTCAACAATAATTTAAACGATATAAATCTTAAACTTGTAAAATATATTAACAAGGAATTACCTCCCGTTGAATTGGTTGATGCTTCTTTTGAAAAAAACAATAAAGTTCCTCAATTAAACAATTCACCATATTTTGCTGGAACAGTTGATCTTCCTTGCGAATCGACAACAGTTGCAATATCGGCTACGTTAAAAATTCAAGATACGCCTGTCTCCAAAAATTTCACAATTTACGGATTCCTTTCCCAAGTTGGTCTACCAAAAGTAAAAAGATATCAAAAATTAAACGTTTTTGATCACTGTGCAACTTCCGATATTGATTTCTATTACGAAAAGACACTTTCAACTCTTTCGGAAACATCCACAGCAAATATGCACATTTGCTTTTCTCCTTTGAAATATTTGGATAAAACGAAAGAAAATAGGGTTTTTATACTAGATGCCGATAATGACAGAATATTTAAAACAGATGTGGATGGAAACATCGTGTCAACAATTGCACTGTCATCAATGCAATATCAACCTGATCCAACACTTGCTCCCATTTCAAATTCATTTTTAAATGAATATGGAATGGCATCACCATCTTGGTGCTGTACTGATAAAAATGGAAATGCATATGTAAGTCTAACGGATACCATTTCAGCTATAAAAATAAATTATAGCACCGATATTGTCAGTAAAGTTTATATTCCACCATTTGAGAATTTAGAACTATATGACACTTTGGATTATTTGGATCCGCAATATCAAGGATTTGTTGGAGAGAATTCTATAATTCCTAGTTGCATTGACGTAGATTCGGATGATAATGTTTATATTGCATACACGCATCCTTTGTCAAACTTCATTTGTAAATTTAAAAATGATGGAACATTTGAAAATGCAATATACTTTAATTCTTTGGAAGTTCCGCAAGAAATAATAATAGATGCGAACAAAAATATTTGGGTTGGTATTGAAAATGTCGCTAATTCTTCTTCCGTAAATTTGGAAAGAGATGATTTAGTGTATTTTATAGATAAAAATACATTTGATAAAACTATAATAAGAGGAATTGAGGGATTTGGGACAATGAGCGTTGATTCAAATCAAAACATATATGTTCTTCATAAAACAAACACTATAACAAAAATAGATGCTCAGACAAAAACAAAAAGCAACTATGTTTTCGGTTCTATTGGTGATCAGAATTATTATTTGAAAGATATTGGTGGAATCGCAGTTGACTCTTCAGGGGAACTTTGGGTCGTGAACAATATAGATGGTCTTCTATATTTCGCTGATACGAAAAACCTTTCTCTCCCACTATCGGGGCTTCCATCTGAAAAATTAAGAGATTTGAATTTTAGGCCGATCAATAATATGCAATCTGTTTATGCAGTGTTGGGAGATTGGACAGGATTCCGTTGGATTAACAAATTCATAAAAACCGAAATTCCAGAACCAAGAATTATTACTGGACTTAGCTCTTATTTTGATATTCTCAATCCATCCCCAACCGTTATAAAAAACGGAGAGGAATTTGATTATTTGACTCAAATCAAATCATATATTTTGCAAGAATCGTTGTTTGATAGGAAAGTTTTACTTGATGATTTCATTGGTCAAATTTTAGGTAAAAATGAAAACGTTGAAGAGATTGGAAAAGTTATATATGAGAAAATTTCAAATTTTGTCGCCAATAATTCAGACATAGAAACTTGTAATATTCAGCAGCTGATTTCGTTTGCAGATGAAACTGGAACTGATTTGAATGCGTATTTGTATTCTTATCCACCCTCAATTAGAAGGGCTGTTGACATTCTTTCCATTTGTCACAAGAAATTGTTTGGAAGTCAAAATTCATATAACAGAAATTTCGCATTATCAGCCTATACTTATTTTGAAAATAACAATTTAGGTAGAGAAATTCAAATAGATGATGGCGCGTTTATCGCGGGGCAACCTATTGTTACATACGAATTGTTTTCTGAAAAATATCAACTTGTAACAAACACAGTTGTCGATAACCATAATTATGGGGATTCCGTACCATTATCTGGTGTAAATTACAATTGGGGATGGAATCTTGTAACAGGAACAAGAGATCAATCTGGATCGGAAATAAAGCAATATTACAAATTCTACGAGCACGTTCCAAATAAAAAACCAGAATTAAAAGATAACATTATTAATTTTGATTCCGATTTCACTACAATAACACCGCATCAATCGTCTTTCAATGATTGGTCCAAATTTGGTGGATATATGGACAAAATGATATCCTATGGTTTTTACAAGGGATTAAAATTGATTGGAAATGAAAAAACAATTGAATGCGTTTTACCAACTCCTTCTCCAACACCAACTAATACTCAAACACCGACAGTAACTCCAACCAATACACCAACTCAAAGTATTACACCGACTAATACACCAACTAATACAGTTACACCAACAAAAACTCCTACACCAACAGTTACACCAACAGTTACACCAACTAATACAGTTACACCAACAAAAACTCCTACACCAACAGTCACACCAACTACTACGCCATTATCTTACGAAACATATTCTATTTGGGATTATAATGAACCTTTAGAATGCGTGACTATAAGTGATTTTTATGTAGAATTTGAAGGTGATACGATATTAGTCGATTGGGGATATGATAGTGCAGTCGTTCAAAGCAATGAGATAATTGATATAACTTTTTGCCCACTAACACCAACAGTCACACCAACTAATACAGTAACACCAACTAATACAGTAACACACACCAACTAATACAGTTACTCCAACAATTACACCCACATCAGGAGAGACACCTACACCAACAATCACACCGACTAATACTCTTACTCCAACCAAGACAGTAACACCAACAAAAACTCCTACACCAACAGTCACACCAACTAATACAGTAACACCAACAGAAATTATTAAAGGAATTATAACTCTTGTTAATAGAGAACAAATGGTAGAAATGGGAGTTGGAGGAGATGATTTATACCCTCTAACTGATAAAGGATTAGTTGATTTTCAGAATTTTCAAATAATGAGATTTGGGAGCAATGATCCCCTGTTTCCATTTAATACGTGGGAACCCTCGCAGATGAATGCGATATTTTGGTATGATGCAGCAGATGCATCAACCATTACGGCAACTGGTAACGAAGCAACACAAGTTCTTGATAAGTCTGGTAATAATTATACTCTTAGCAGACAAGCTGGACTTATCGGCCCAAATACAGGAATCCTAACACTTAACGGTTTGAATGTATTAGAATGGTCTGGAAATAATTGTCTTGATAATAATTTGTTCACATACAATCAGGCAGCAGCTTCATTAAATATTGCGATGGTTTTTCAAGTTAATACACTTATCAATACGCAAGCGTTCATATTAGCTGGAACAAATTCAGCGACAGATGGACAACGAATGTCGGTTCGGATTAGAACGGACAACAACTTTGAAGTGTTGGGTGGAAGTAATACTGGCGTTGACATATCAATGGGAGGAGGTTCAGTTATACGCAATCAGCCTTACATTATTCTTCCTAAATTCAACTCAACAAGTAGTGCTTGGAGAGTTAATGGAACGGAAACGAACACGGGAAATATTGGTACAAATTCATTTGTTAATATTCAATTAGGTCACAATGAAATTGAAGGAAGCGATCTAACTGGTTTCATTGCTGAAATGGTTTCATTTTCAGATAATTCCAAGCAACAAATAGTGGAGGGATACCTAGCATGGAAATGGGGATTAGTCGCTAATCTTCCTGTTGGACATCTATACAAAAATACTCCACCAACTTAAGCCTTTCCTAATTTGAAGTTCCAGTTAAATAACTATACGAACATGGTGTTTACATTTCTACCGTACAGTATTGTTAACGATTCTCCTAATCCAAAAGATTACGATTCGCCTTATTCTTTTCTCGCGTTCATCCAATATAGAAATTTGTCCAATATTGACGCAAATGAAGAATTGAAGTCATATCAAAAATATGTAAACACGTGGGCAAGTAAAAAGAATCTTAAAAAATCAGATGAAAACGCTATTGTAAGAGATGCATACGTGAATTTGATGCGAGAAATTACTTTGAATTTCTCCACAGAAGAAGAAAAAAGATTCATATTAAACGCTGATTTTGAAGATGATTCGGATTTGGATATAATCATTCCTTTTTTCATTCAAAAGATAAAACAAATATCTCTATATTATGGTGCTAAAAGAAAAGAAGTAAAAAATAGTTTAATAAAATATAATTTAAAAGGAAGCAATTTTGGCGTTGAGACTATTGTTAAAAAACTCGTCTATGATTACATTGATAATAATTTAAGAACAAATAGAAAACAATTATCATTTTTTCATTCTAATTTCAATGTATCTATTGTCGAAACATATTCGGATTCAGATATTTTTTACGATAAAAAAGAAAATGTAGAAAACACTTTTACAAATAAAATAGATCCAAATGTATTTATAAACATCAAACAATCTATTATAGATGCAATATCAGCTTATCCATTTTATGTTAAAAGTTCAGAAAATTCTTACATTTCGAATTTCACATATAATCCGATTTTAAGTGGAACAGAATTTCAATATTTAAAATCAAGAGATTTCATCGATTATATTCAAAATGGGCAGGATAGTTTAAAAATAAATCTTTTTAAAAGTCTATATCCAAAATTTATTGGAACGGATTTCTATTATCTTTCAACAAATTCGGAGAATAAAAGTGTTTCTGGAATATTATTCGATTCCAATACATTCAATGGTCAATATTTAAATAAACATTTTCCAACAACAATTTTAACAGAATCCTTGGAAAATATTTATAGCATTTATGAAATTGGAGGATTTTTTGTACCTCAGAATCAAGGAATACTAGTATACAATACCCCTAAAAAAACATATAAAATTGATTCATCGAAAATAGATAGTGATAAAGTTTATATTTTTCCAGATCCAAACAAAATAGGAAATACGATTTATACATCAGAACAAGAAAATAATAATGCTCCCATTACATATTTGATAGACGTTGAATGGAATAGGACAAAAATTTCAAACGGTTACAGGTTCAACGATGTATTGAGTAACAACTATAATCAGCTTTTTTATGGATATCAAAGTAGACAGCAGAATACAAAAGTATCAACGGAAGGTATTTCAAAAGTTACAGATAACGTAACATTCTGGAAAGGAGATAAAAATATCACATGGGATGGATCCTTTAATGAAAATATAAATCCTATAGACGAAGACAAGAAAGAGTTATTGTTGGATGAAGGAATAGTCATTGATTGGTATTGTGATGAGTCTTCAAATGAATTTGGTTTATATAAGAAGGTTGGAAGTTATGCGAAAGATACTTTAGCACCAAGTAGCACACCAAGCCCTTCTCCTACACCAACACCAACACCCGATTCTTCACCGACACAAACACCAACCATTACACCTA
Organism: uncultured bacterium; assembly: GCA_964539615.1. GTDB lineage: Bacteria > Macinerneyibacteriota > Macinerneyibacteria > Macinerneyibacteriales > CAYRFE01 > CAYRFE01. The sequence continues at coordinate 16,305 of CAZIJP010000010.1, read as the reverse complement.
CTATAACACAAACACCGACAATTACTCAAAGCCCGACTGTTTCCCCTACAGTGACACCAACTATTGGTGAAAGTCCAACACCGACACCAACACCAACTGTAACTCCCACAGAAAATTTTGTTGGGATTGTGACATTTGAAGCATTTGATCAAGTTGTAAACTTCGATAGTAATGATCCTCTGTTTCCATTTAATGCTTAAATATCATGATTAATACTAACGATTTAACACTTAAAATTGATAAAAACGTTAAAGTTTTTGCTAACTTTTTCAAGTTAACTCCTAGCCCAACACAAACTCCTACACCAACACTTACTCCAACTAATACTCTTACACCAACAAATACACCAACTAATA
>CAZIJP010000010.1:0-15849 GCA_964539615.1 uncultured bacterium | reverse complement strand
TTACTCCAACTAATACTCTTACACCTACTAATACTTTAACACCAACACCAACACTTACTCCAACTAATACTTTAACACCAACAGTAACACTTACTCCAACAGTTACACCAACAGAAACCGTTAAAGGAATTATTACTCTTGTTAATAGAGAACAGATGGTAGAAATAGGAGTTGGAGGAGATGATTTATTTCCTCTAACTGATAAAGGTTTAGTAAGCTTTGATGATTTTCAAATACAAGGATTTGATGGACAAGATATGAACCCATTTGATGATGGTTCCATAATTAGATTTATTAACTCGGATAAAGTTATAACATTTGGCGGATTGGATTTGGATGTATTTCCTCCACCTTGATCCTAGACGTTAAATATTAATATGCGAATGTTAAATGATGGTGGATTAATTTCCAACTCAAATACAGTTTTTAAAGAAAAAGAATCACAGGAAATATCTTTATACGAGAAGAAAAATGTGATTCAAGGTAAAATATTCGTTAGAAACAATTATCACGAAAAAACTAGGAATATTGTAGATACTCTATCGTCAATTTTTATAAAATACCCAAGTATTGTAAAAGAAGAAGTTGAAAATAAAAGTTTGAAGTTTTTTCTAATAAACAATATATTTGTCATAGAAACGGAAAATTATGTTATAAGTGATGCGTATGTTTATGATATAGAGACAAATGTATTTAAAAATACAAATACAAAACCGTTTTATAAAGAAAAGGGAAAAATTAATCCTTATTTGGATGTTTTTGTAAATCCTTGTTACGATGAAAAATTTCAAAGGGTGTTCTTGGTATTTTTAATAACCGAAAACAATTCTTTATCATCATCCAATTATAAGCAAGTTTTACCTGAAATATATTCAACGGATATTAAAAAAGTTGATTATAAAAAAATATATCCATTAAATGACACAGACACAACCGTTTATTCTCTTTCTACTTCTTTTGGGAATGTTCCTGAAATAAATTTAAAAGAATATGTTGGTGGTTCATTTAAAAAAAATCCAGTATTAAACGAATTCAATTTGACATACATGGCAAGAAATATGAATGCCTTGCCATTTGTAGTAAATGAAAAATTGCAATATCAATCCGAAAATAATACATTTATTTCTCAAAACCCAATATTGTTAAAACCATTTTATTACATATTGGATAATAATTACGCCAATCCAGAAATGCCTTATTATGTGAAGGGTATTTCAAATAAAGCAGCATATCTCGGAGGAAAAGATGATTATAAATTAAAAGTAGTTGAAAATGTAAATGAAAATGGATTGAATTACGTTTTCGCCTCAAATTCAGATGTTTTACAGATAAACAAAATTGGAAAATATGTGATTCAATTTGATTGGGAATCGTATAATAACGTCAATGTCTTTATAGGATGTTCTGCAATTAATATCAAAGACAACGGAAACGATTTAATTTTAAATTATGGTACAAATTTTCATAATTTAAGCACTTCTAATGAAAATTACAATGTTTGCAATTTTCATATAGACAGTGAAACGTTTAAGGTAGATGTAGTTAGACCAACGTATCCAGACAACGAAATTCTTTATTTAAATGTTTATGCAACAAGTGGAACATCATTTTCCGCCAATTTCTGCGATGATTCTATTTACGCAATTTTAAAAATACAAAAAACAGGATCTGGTTATGGGTATGTGCTGTTAGATGAAAATAATTGCATATATTGCGATGATTACTGTGAATATATGTATCCTATTGGAACTACGTTGACATTAATAGCATCAGCTGGTTACGAAACTGAATTTTTAGGATGGTCGTAATTCCGCAACCAATCCGTTAAATAACTATATGTCATCATTGACCATTGTTGTCACAGGCACATATATTTCACCATTCAGCGCATCGGATAATTATACGGTTCTGCATGGTGGTTATTTGCTTGATCCAATGGCATTTCCTTTGTCGTTTTTTTATTCAACAAGTACATTTGGTGGCGAAATTTCTACTATTTTTACAGAATATCTAAGTGGAGGGAAAACTGAAATATCATATGATGATTTACAAGAAAATGAATTGACTCTTGAAGGTCATTATGTTTTCTGTAATTCAGAAGTTATTTTTGATTTATCTAAATTCGATCAAACGGAATCGAAAATAATTAAACTCGTTTTCGATCCAAACAATGGATCTGAAACACAAACATTTGATTCGAAAATACAAAATAACCAATTCTATTATCCAGTATTGAGTTCGATACAATCAGTATATTATCCAAGCGAAAAATTCTATACATCATTTAATCCGAAGTTTGAAATATACTATGAAGACGGAAACGTGGTTAACATCATAATTCCATTGACATCTGTTCAATGTGGTATTTTCGATTCTTATAAAGACAAGACTATAGTTGACACGGTTCCCTTTTATAAAAATCCATCAAATGTATTATTATTTGTTAATGATAATTTACAAGATGATTTAATACTCACAAATATTTCAACATCCTTGAAATTTGAATTGGAAGAAAACGTTCAACAACTTCCATTTGCAAATGAAGCTCCACTTGCAATTCCTCTCGGTATCGGTTTATTACAACAAATTTCCACAACAACCGTTCAGATTCCAATTCCACCAATAAATGTAAACCCTGTAATTCCACCAGATCCTTCTGTAACTCCAACGAAAACACCTACTCCAACGCCAACACCAACTCCTGTATACGGCAATGGTATCGTAACTCTTGTCGATCAAATACAAATGAGAGAATTGGGTGAAGGAGAAGATATTTACCCATTGACTGACAAAGGCATAGTCAATTTAGAGGATTTCCAAATTGTTTCTTTTGCAAATGAAGAAATATATCCATTTATTGGTACAAAAAATATCATAACATTCGCAAATGCTGAAAATGTGATTCAATTCGGTGGATCGGAACTAGAAACTTTCACCTAAATAGTTTCTAGGAATATTTTCCAAAAATGCTTACAAGATTCATATCAGATAAAAGTTACGATACAATGAATGTGGAATATCCATTTGATGATAATATGGATATTAAAAACATTCAATTGAATGTTGATGGAAATTTAAATTATAATATTATACCGAGTTTTAAAAACACGAAAGATATAAAAACCAATAACCACACTGTAACTATTTTATCCAGAAACGATAATCTTAGTGGATTTTTGGATTTCAAAGATGAGAGATTGAATGGTCAAAATGAACTTTCATATATCTATTTCGGTTCATCTTCAGAATTTAATAATAATGCGATATTTTGGAGAATCGATGGTGAAAATGTAAAAGTAGATGGGTTGTTTGAAAATTTGGGAAGAAAAAACATATTCCAAGTTGATTTTTTAAACGATGATAAATGTAAAATATATCATGAGAATAACAATTTAAAATATGTTCTAGCTTATTCTTTGGCACTTAGTTCCGTTAAAATGATTTGTTTAACCGCAACAAACATAGATAATTATCCAACAGAATTGAATTACACGTTGAAAGATAATGGTATTATTTTTTACGTACAAAATAAGATCGGCAATTTTGCAATAAAAAAGGTTAGCAACAATCTTTTGATGACACATGTTTCTAGTTTTAAATCAGATAATAATTTCTACATCAAAAGAAAAGCCGAAATCGATGGAATATGTAATTTAAACAATTGGGTATCATACAATGATACTTTTAATCAAAATAATTTAGAAATCAGTAAAACAAGAAGTCATTTCGATGTAAAAAACAATCAACTTTTCACAGCGACAATCAATTCTATTGTTTCATCTCTACCTGTCAATGTAATGACATTAAAGAATCAATTAAACCAAGAAAACGATCAAAGTAGAGGAAACGTATTTCTTGGAGAAAACGAAACAAATTTAAAAGAATATGAAAGTATTTTTACAGGTGGATATAGAGTCGAGGGTTACGATAAGATTAATCTAGGGTATTCTGTTTACACAACTCCTTTTCTTTTCAAAAGCGGAAAGACAACTTATTTTCACGTTCCACATGAAATATATCCATATGAAAAACTAAATGTGAATTCGAGTAAACTCGCGGAATCTGGCGCAGTTGGTGGAAATAACCCTTTAAACAGTGATAAAATATGGAAAAAACTGAAAAATTATCGCAATACTTCACCGTATTCCAATCCGAGTGAAGAAAATACTGGTCAATGGTTATGTACTTGGTTGTCCGCTGGCAATCCAAACACAAGACCTGTTTGGATGGATAGATACTACAAGCCATCAAAAACAACACCTTATGTCGCTCTCTCCGCAACTGCAACAGAAATTATATACAAGGATAGTTTCAATTGCCTTGACTTGAAGGAAGATGTATCGGATGTAAAGAGCAGTCTCACCTTCGAAAAAGGATGTTACTACGCTTATATGCATCTTGGAAAGAATGATTACGAAAATCTCATAGTCGAATCACTTTCTTCCAAAATCTTACACACGGATCTGGATGCATATAAGAGAACAAATTTTTTAGCTCTAGAAAACAAAACAGGAGAATATGAATTTGATGGTAAAACATTTGGATTCGTGGAATCAAATAAAAACTTCGATCATAATGTCGCCACATTTTCTTTATTTCTAGAAAAAGAAAATTGGAATGTTCCGAGTGGAAACATGATCTTTGGTAATTATGTGAACAATGGATTTGGATTCTACAACTATATTTTAACAAATTCCTATAACATTCTAAAAAAAGATAATACAACCATTTCAATTTTAAACAACAAATTTAAACAAATAGATAATCTTTCAACGGAAAATATGTCACTGTGTTCGATTGTTGGAATAGCGAGAAAAAATGGTTTTGAAAACATACATGCTATCACAGAAGATTTCAGACTAATTGAATTGAATTTATTGGGGACAATCGTTGACTCCAATTCTGCTATTGGAAACGTATTATCATTAAAACCCACAGATAAAATATTTTCTATAACAAACGATGAAAATTATTGCTATGTTGCAACATCGTCTGGAATTGCAGCAGTTGATTTAAATTCAAACAACGTTTCAATAGTAACAGAAAAGACATCTATTGATACTGGAGAATCTTTTGAATTGCTCGTAGATAACAATCAGAACATTTATAAAGTTTACGGAAAACAACCAGTCATTAGAAGCACAAACATTTATTATCTATCTTCCAATGAGATTAAAACTTATTCCACATCCACTAGTTCAATTTCATCTCTAATTACATTGAACGATAAAATAGATTGCTTTGGAATAACAAAAGATGAAAAGATCGATATTGTTTCTGGAACAAGTCTTCTACAATATGAACAAGATGAATTGAAATCAACATTTATATTGCCACTAAGTACATATTCTCTAAGTGCAAAACAAATCAGTTATTGTGAAAAATTTGAATATGGTGAACTTAGAAAGTTTAAAAACATATTCTGTCAAAATTCGAGTGAATCGTATGTAATTCAATTGGATGAAAATCAAAATCAAAATACTATTAAATTGAATCAAAAATACGATTTAATTCAAAATAATTTGGATATTTCTAATTATAATCACAATATACAATGCTTAAGTGCAACATATAACGAAAACACTTATCACTTCAAAGCTAGACTTTTAAATAGAATTAATATTGAAGATTTCACTGACATAGTTTTTATCGTGAATGCAAATGATCTTGCAACTGGATACAGGCATTTTGTTTTTAGTATTGATTGTTATAATGGAGTTGCGAATTTTTATCTTGACGGTAGACTGTATAAAAATGTAAATTTTGAACCAAGGAAATACGTTCTTTCAAAGACATTTAATGAAAGACTTTATTATGGATCAAATGTTTATTTCAATGGTACTCCCGCATTTCAATATATGAAAGATGAGAGCGATTTCACTTGTTCTAAATTAAAATTAAAAGAGAATTTTATAATCAATAATTTTTTGGATCAATTCGAAGCCTTATATTTTTATTCCAAAATCAATCCCCCAAGTGATTTGAAATACAACATGCCGTCTGGAACAAGAAGCTTCATAGATAGCATGGATAAACTTTTCAACTTCAATATTCCTATGTATAAAAGCGGAGGTTTCAAATTTAGTATTTTAAATTCAGGAATTGTAGATGAAAATATACAAAAGGATGTTGAAGATTATATTTCAACAAGAATTGAAGAATTCCTTCCGTTTTATGGAAAGCTTTTGGGCTTTGAATGGTTGAATACAGTGAACATCCCTCTTGTTCTAGAAGGAGATTACAATGTTTCAAACTCACTCACAAATCTTAAAAAAATATGATAAGCATTAAGACAGAATTTTCAAAGAGCAACTTCAACTATGATAGAAGGTTGAATGTATATGACACTTTGCCCTTTAAAATCGAGTATTTGATTCAACCAAATGAACTATCTTATTACAAGGCATTCAATATAAAATTGTCTTATCTTTATGACAATTTTCTTTATTTGTATAGCAGATGCTTTGTTGCAAATTTTGAAGTCCCAACAACATATACTGGATTCATTGGAGTAACTGGATCAAATATAGGAATATATCAAGATTTTACAAATTCATCTCCTTTTTCAGATGCTGGATTTGGAAACTTGGATATTGCGAAAAACGCAACAGTTTATAAAAATGATGATTCTTATTACTTTTTCATCAACTGCTTATCCGCTATAAATGTTCTTAGATATAATGGAAATAACAATTTTTGCCAAGCTTGTCCAAATATCATTTCAACAGTTGATCCTGTTTCTGGAGAATTGAACTTTCAAAAAATAAGTGATATTTCCATTTTCAATGAAAAATATCTATGCGTATCTGATGAAAAATTGGATACGATTTACAAATATGATTTGGAAACGTATTTTTCAAATGATAATATTTTTAAATCATCGGCATCCCCATTTGGAAGGAGATTGTTTTTACAAGATAGTGTAGGAGGACAAGGTGACAGATATAATTCAATCAAATTTGAGACTCCAACCAACATGGCGACATATGGTGAATTTATTCTTGTGGAAGATTTTGGAAACAAGATATTCAAGTTATACGATTCTCATTTAAATTTTCTTTCATATAAAACCCTCTTAACTCTTTATAAAAACATAACATCTTTTCAAAACATCAAATTTAAAGATGAAAATACAATTTATGGTATAACAAAAGATGGATATTATATATTTGATTTGAATTTGGAAAATTATCATATCACATTAAATTCCTTTCAATCTTTGTCTTCCGTTTTGTATAATAATGAAACAGTATTGGATTTGGAATTCTGCAAATATGAGAATGATATAATTTACATATTAACAGACGATGCTCTTATCAAAAAATGGGAATATCGAAAGGATGAAATTATAGGAAGAAAAAATGTTTCTGATTTTGGAATTGGATCGGAATTCAAATGGTTTTCCACCGCAACCAAAACAATTTCTTCAGATAATATCTACATATATACTTGGAATTCAACTGCAAATGCGTATCAAATTTTGATTTATGAGGATGAGTTGGATTTGATAAATGTTCTTGGAAATGATGATTTCGATGTTTATTCCAGAGAAGAAATTTTAATAAAGAAAAACGAATGGAATCAAGCATGGGTATATGAAAAGACTTTCAAAAAACTTGCGAAGAATTTGGATATACTGGAGAACAACATTTATTACAATCTAATCAGAAAAGACGGTGATTTCGGTTCAATTACAGATATTCGAAAAATTTATAATAAATTTATATTTGATTTAGAACCATTACAATATAAAATGGATTTTGTAATAGGTGTGAATGAAAATTTTCAATCATCTGTAATAAACAGGGAACTTGGAAAAATATACGATCTTCAAGAAAAAACATTGGATTTCGTGAATTTAGACAATTCTTTAGATTACTATGCGAATATTGATGTTGAAACTCCAATTCCAACACCTACACCTACACCAACACCAACACCAAATAACACTTTAAATCCCACCCCAACTGTAACTCCGACACCTACCGTGACACCAACTCAAGGACAACAGGGGTTTGTGACTTTTGAAAATTATACAGATATTGTGTTATTTAATAATAACAACCCCCTGTTTCCCTTTTCATAAGATTAAATAACTTTATGGCTGGCTTTTTTAGATTACATAACAAATTTCACAGATCATCACACCACACCTTGTCAAGTGCATCGGTGTTGGATCAAGGTATTGATCCGATTGCGAGCCAGCAAGAACCATTCAATGGTATTTTTTATAATACTTTAACAAATCAACAAGGAACGTATGAAATACCAACAAATTCATATGAATGGTATAGTACATATGCAACGGTCTGTGCTTTATCATCGAATTGGAATTTAATAGGAACTGTCTATAGTACAGTATGTGCTAATAGTGCTAATTGGAGCAATGCATATAGTGCGTATTCGACGTTATGTGCAGCATCAGCTAATTGGGATTCAACATACTCCACAGTATGCGCAAATAGTGCAAATTGGGCCAATGAATATGTTCTTTATACTAATAGAGTTCAAGAAAACACAAGATCAAAAACATTCAGTGGATATGATTTAACAATTAATGGTGATAATACTGTTGATTGGAATTTGGATATTGCCCAAGTTGCATTTTTAACTCTTGATAGAAGCGTTACAATTAAAAATCCAGTTCCTTCCACAATGAAAAATGGTGGATTATATAATCTGTATGTTGTCCAAGGATCTCCATCAGGTGGTTATTCCTTGACATTTGAAAGCAATTATCTCTTTCCAGTTGGTGTTAATATCGCAACAGATATAAATTTTGCATTATCTGGAACCACAATATTCAATTTCTTTTGCGATTCCAGTTTCATGTATGGTGAATTTTATAAGACAAACTTGATTCCTGTAAGTCCTGCACCGACTCCAACAATAACACCAACACCTACTTTAACGCAAACTGTTACTCCAACTCCAACTCCTACTCCCTTGAATCAAGTTATAACATTTGTTAACGGCGATCCAGTCGTGTTTTTTGGAAGTGGGGATAATTTAATTGGATTCCCTTGATGAAAAATGAACAATATTATTTTTCACAACAATTTTCATAGAAGCAATCACCACACAGTTTCCTCATTTGGATACCCTGAGTCGGCAAAAGATCCTATTGCTTCTTTAGAATTTCCATTTAAAGGGATATTTTATAATAATCTCTATAGTATTGATGAAGCTTTTATTGCAAATACAAACAGTTACGATTGGTGGAGTGTATATACAAGTGTAAATTCAAATTCAGCAACTTGGGAAAAAACTCTAACAACATATACTACAGTGTGCTCAAACAGTGCATTTTGGAATGAATATTCCATTGTTTATAGTAGTTTAAATTCTCTTTCTGCCAATTATCAATCCACGTTTTTAACCCTCTGTGCAAATTTAAATTATTGGAATGCCGTATACGACGAAAACACGATGTATACGAATGAAGTCCAAGAATCCACAAGACAAAAAACTTTTGCAAATAATTACATTTATCCAAGCAATCCGATGAATATTGTTCTGGATTTAAGTGGTGGACAAGTTACAACATATATAACAGATGTTGATTCTTATTTTTCAGATTTTAGCGGAAACAAAAAAGGTGGAATATATCATTTAATTTTAATAACGAATGCGACGAGCAATCCAACACTACAAGTTTCTTTTAATCCTTCTAAATTTAGATTTTCAGGAGATCAAAATACTTTTAGTATTGGTGGAATTCATTCGAGAAAAATTCAATTTTTATCGGATGGTGAATATCTACACGGAAAAACAACTTTGTATGAAATTTCAGCACCAGCCCCGACACCATCCGTAACACCTACAAATACACCTACTCCTACCCCGACTCCAACACCAACACCAACTCCTGTAACAGTTGGAATAGTTACACTTGTGGATAAAATTCAAATGAAAGTTCTAAAAGGTGGTGAATATATATTCCCTCTAACAAACAAGGGAATGGTAAATTTTGAGGATTTTCAAATTTATGGATTCAACGGAGATGATATGAATCCTTTTTAATTTTTTTTTTGAAAAAAACGAACTCTCGAATATAAATAAAAATATATGCCAAGCACATTAGAAAATTTTACATTATCGGCAGTTGCAGCACCAGATGATTTTATCGTAGGTTATGATACTGCGACATTATATGGTGAAAGACGCTGGACCGTTTCCACGATTGCAAATGCTGTGAGTGGTGTAATGGATTCCGAATTAAATAATAAATATGTTACAAAAACATCTGTTTATATTGCAAATTCTCAGTTTCAAAAAAACGATCCAACGATAGTAGCATGGACAAAAACGGCAGATTTTGCCGTTTCAACTCAAACGTCTTTTAATGTTTTAGTAAATAATAATCTATTAACAATTCCATCTGGAACTGTAGTATCAATGCCAGCGTCAACAGTTGGAACGGATTATGCGATTTGGGTAACTCCTTCATCCACGCTTCAGGCCACCGACAATCATACTACACCTCCAGTTGCAAATGCAGTTAAAGTGGGGGGTTTCCATTACGCACCGGGTAGCAATGCAGCGGCCCAATCTGGTGGAAATACCACTCCTCAGATTAATCCATATTCGTTTTGGGATTTGAATTTTCGACCCAATTGCCCCGATCCAAGGGGAATGACTCTTGTTGCAGATAGTTTTTGGGTGGATATTTATTTATGTGGGGTTGATCACATTACAAACGGAACATCCAAATATAATGTCAGTATAGCAATTGGGACAAGACCTCCAAAAATACCAGTAATGTTTGGAGGAGATGGAACCACAGCATATGCAAATGGACAATGGTTTAATTTCATGGAGGTTTTAACTTCTTATAGAAAAAGACCAATATCTTATCATGAATTTATAGCATTAGCATACGGAACAACGGAAAATACATCCTCTGGTGGATCCGATGTCCCAACAACAGGAGTTAGTGGTACAGGTGCGACATCTGCATGGAATTTCTTCACATCTAAATGGGGAGTCATTCAATCAACTGGATGTATTTGGTCATGGGGATCAGATACTTTTGGTGCTTTTGGAACAAGCTGGACAACTACAGGTGATAGAGGTGAGCAATTTGGTGGTGCTGGTGCTGCGTACTTTGGTGGTCACTGGGGCGATTCTTCTAATTCCGGTTCTCGTTGTTCTAATTGGCACAACTCTCCCACTAACTCTAACAACCACAGTGGTGTTCGCGGTTCCTGTGACCACTTGGTACTTGTTTAAGCGGCGGAAGCCGCGCTTATGGAACCTATAAAAGAAGAAAAACAATGCTACGATCAAATGTTAATTATGGAAAAATACGAGAAAGTTATTTCTTATGTTTATCCCATAGCTCAATCAATACCGAGAAAACATGGTGTAGCTAAAGAATTATTTTTGAAATGTTTATTAAAACAACCAGATTTATTTTTTCAAGCTGGAAAATCAAATCAAGTGAGCAAAATATTTTCAGCGGATGCTGGAATAGCAAATTTGAGATTCTGGTTAAGATTTTTGGTTATGATCCGATGTATGAGTCCACATCAGCATCAAACAATTCAACTAATGTTGAAGGAAATTGGGGCGATATTGGGATGTTGGATCAAAAACAAAAAAGGATAGATTGGAAAAAAGTGCTGCGAACTTTGGTGGTAACTGGAACAATTCTTCTAATTCCGGTTCTCGTTGTTCTAATTGGAACAACTCTCCCACTAACTCTAACAACAACAATGGTGTTCGCGGTTCCTGTGACGATCCTTTCTCTCTTTCTCGTAGCCAAGGCGCGAGAAGATGATCCCATTAAAAATGGTGGTCAGCCAATTATATCCTCCTTCGGGAAATACAATTCGGGGTTCAGTTCAGCGTTTAGTAGTTAATCGAAAAACGAGACTGACATTTTTTTTAAATGCCAAAAAAACATAGAAATCTTATAGAAAAAATAACATCAATTGATAATTTAAGAAAGGCGTTTAATCAAACATCCAAAGGAAAAAGGGAAACTTTCAATTATTTGGAATTTAAAGAATATAGTGAAGCTAATTTAATAGATATACAAAAAGAATTAAAAGAAAACAAGTATGAAATAGGAAAATATAATGTTTTCACTATATATGAACCAAAAGCTAGAGAAATATCAGCATTGAGTTTTAAAGATAGAATAGTTCAACACGCGATACATAATATAATTGAACCGATATTTGAAAAACCCATGTTGCCTTATTCTTTTGCATGTAGGCATTCTAGAGGCACGCATTCTGCCGTTAAACATGTTCAATCTATGTTAAGAAAACACAAATTTAAATATTATTTAAAAACAGATTTTAAAAAATATTTTCCAAGCATAGATCGGTTAATATTACACGATTTAATAAAGAGAAAAATAGATTGTTCTGGAACTTTAGATATAATAAGAGAAATTTTGCCAGAAAATGGGAAAGGAATTCCAATTGGAAGTTTAACGAGTCAATTATTCGGAAACATATATGGAACGGAAGTTGATAGATTTATACATTTTAAATTAAAAAAATTATATTGGGCTAGATATATGGATGATATTGTAATTTTAGGAAACAATAAAGATGAGCTTTCAAATATTTTCAAAGAAATTGTTGATTTTTCAGATAAAAAATTGCGTTTGAAAATAAGCAAATGGAGAATTTCTGAAACCAGTAAAGGCATAAATTTTGTTGGATACCGAATTTGGTCAACTTTCAAACTCATAAGAAAAGATTCAGTTAGAAGAGCTAAAAGAAAAATTAAAAACTTTGTGAAAAATAACGATAATTTGAGCCTTAAAAAGTTTAAAGCATCTTGGGGCGGACACATAAAATGGTCCGATACTTATAATTTGAAAAAATCATTGAATATCGACTAAATAAAAATATGACTACTGTACAATTAAATCCAACAATTATTAACACAAGAGAAGATCTAGATGCTATCTCTGGAACAGATAAACACGCTCAATTTTTGGAAATGCTTAAAGGCAGCATGACAATGAAAATTGACACTCAAGTATATCCAGAAAATTACAATAAACCAGATTATGATGGTGAAAAACTTGATCCTATTTGGCAAGAAATCGAGGATTTGAGTACTATTGAGAGATTCGGTTTCACTAAAGAAGACTTTAAAGATATGTGAACCACCAGTGAGTCTTAAGCCTTAAATAATAAAAAGGCGAAATGCAACAAAACGAATCAACAGAAAAGTTCGTCCAATTTTGGAACGATCAAGCTTTAGATACACATCATGATATTATCATCAGTGTTGATTATTCATTATACAATACTGATGATACACCAAGTTGCGGATTCTGCATAGCTCTATTTGATAGTATTAATAACAAACCAAGAGGCGGTGGAATTAGATATAGCCTAGCCTATACTCCAAGTGAATCGAGAATTTGCGAAGAACCAACATTAAAGGGTCTGGAAGCGGCTGTATATGGTATTGGTTTTGATATAAATGGTATTTTTGCAAAAAGAACACCATATGTCCAAGGAGTAGAACACACAACCGCTAATTCAATTTGTTTAAGAGACGGTATAAAAAATAATTATAAGGTTCTTGAACAAACAGAAAATCTTCAATATACTCAAAATTTCACAATAGCCCAACAATTAACTTCCACAGAAGAAGAAATTGTATATAAACAAGCAAGAGTTGTTTTTTCCAAGTGCATGAGTTACTTGAGAGTTCAAGTAAAAAAGGACAACGAGAAAGAATTCACTACAGTATTGGAAAAGGATCTTCCAATATATGATAAAAAATCAGTCAAGGTTGGATTGTTCTATACTTCCCTAGATCAACACAGTAGATTCAATGTTAAACAATTCAACGTTGCAGGATTTCCAGCGGAGATAGAAGAAAAGATAAACACAGTCTGTGTTCAAGATATAAACACAGAAGCGAATTTAAAAGGAAACAAACTACCTTCCAATGGAAAATGGATTGCTTCTTCCCAAGAAAAAGGATTTAATATATATAAATTCAATGGAAAAGAATTTGTAAAAAATCAACAATTTAGAAGCACAAATACTTTAAAAATATTAAATTACCATGAAAATTTAATATTTGCAAAATCCGAAAACAAGGTAATTGTTTACGAATTTCTTGGAAACAAAACAATAAGACAAAATACAATCACTCTTCCATTGAGTAGTGATGATATTACTTCTTGTGCAGGATATGGAAATACTCTTGTTATAGCATCTTCCTCTACTGGAGAAAACCACCATGTTTATAATTATGTAACAGAGTCCGATGTTCTCTCCACAATAGGAACTTGGAGATTTTATCAGACATTTAATTCCACAGTAACTGGTCTAGGAACAAACATCGAAATGAGCGAGAACTACCTTCTCTCTTATTCTTTGGATAATAAAATAGTTTCTTTCAAAAAAGATCCAGACTTCGGATACCAATACCATCAAACTATAAATCCCCCTTATAGTGGTGCAAAGGGATTTGGTTATTCCATGAGCATTCAGAATGATAATGAAATGATTGTCGGTGCTCCATTTGGAGAAAAAAGATATATCTATGGAAACAATCAAGGAGAGGCATTCCATTATGTTCTTTCTCCTGTTACTAAAGAATGGGTTCTCATTTCTGAAATTGGACAATATTTCAACATGGATACATTGTCTGGTGCATTTGGATATTCTGTTAAAATTGCTGGAAGACGTGCAGTAGTATCTGCCCCATTTGAGCCATTTTATTTGGATGACTATCCATTACTGGAAGTTGCAAACCAAGGAAAGGTTTATTTGTTGGAAAAAGATCAATTCGGATACTTTACAAATAGAACAATTTATTATCCCACTTCCGTTTCTTTGACGGATGCAGAGAGAAATTATGGAACACAAGTCAACATTTTTGGGGACATTCTCGCTGTTGGTGTTCCATTTTCTGAAAGTGTTGATAATGATGTAATAGAAATTTATAATTTGGGTTGCCCTGCACTCTCTGCTCCGTTGCTAAGACCAACACCAACGGCAACTGCTGCGGCGACACCATCTCCAACACCAACTAATACAGTTACTCCAAGTGTAACACCAACAATGGGGGCAACTTCAACACCAACTCCGACCCCAAATGCATCTCCAACACCCACACCAACTGTTACTCCCACAAACGTTGTATTGGGTGCTGGAATAGTGACTTTGATTGATGGGATTCAAATAACGGAAATAAATGGCGATGATCTTTATCCATTGAGAGGTATAGTAACATTTGAAGATTTCCAAGTCCAAGGATTCGATGATCAGGACTTAAATCCTTTTTAATTTTTTTTTGAAAAAGTGAGTGCTCGGATATAAATAAAAGTATATGGCAAAAGATTTCAGTCAATTTTTACCGTCATCCACAATACCGCTTTCCGCATATATTGTTGGATATGAGGCCAACGAGTCTGGTGGAGAGAGAAAATGGACTTATGGTACACTTAGAAGCGCATTAAGTTCACAGATAGGTTCAGTTTATCCAACTGGTGGTGGAAATGATAAAATATTTTGGGAAAATTCACAGACAGTAACACAAAATTATACTGTCACAAATAGCAAAAATGCAATGACAGTGGGGCCAATTACGGTTGCTGCTGGAGTAAGTGTAACAGTTCCAGCAGGATCTGTGTGGACTGTAGTATAGAAAATTAAAATTATGCCAGTAACAATTAACGGAACAACAGGAATTACGACACCAGCATTGGTCAACGGAACTGCGTTGGCTTTTCGGAACAAAATAATCAATGGTAACTTTGGAATCAACCAACGCGCATATGTTTCTGGAACAGCTACAAGTGGTGCAAATCAATATACGCTTGATCGTTGGCGTGTAGTTACATCTGGTCAGAATCTT
>CAZIJP010000009.1:0-32747 GCA_964539615.1 uncultured bacterium | reverse complement strand
TTTTCGGCACATTGTCTACAATTATTGCAACCGCTTGCGTTGCCGTATACCGCGGATTTCAGGGAGGGGTCGGTGCATTTACAGGTATACTTGTGGCTTGTGTCTCTTCACTGCTGGGGCTTGCTTTGCGCTATTATAGGAAGAAACATTATTTTGAGTTACGCTGGTATCATTTATATGTTTTTGGCATTGTAGTCCATATTGCCATGCTTCTGTGCATGCTCACATTCCCCGCTAACATGGCTAAGGATATTCTCAACACTATATCAATACCGGTTATCACGATCTATCCGGTCGTGACCGTGCTCCTTGGTATTTTGCTGCAATATCAATACATGCGTAATCAAACGCAATCAACGATCGCGCAGAGCAAGAATTTCTTAACAACACTTCTGGAGACGATCCCCAATCCGATTTATTATAAAGATACAAGCGGTGTCTATAAGGGTTGTAATCAGGCATATGTCGATTTTCTCGGTAAGCCGAAAGATGCGATCATAGGTAAAACGGTTTTTGATATAAATCCCGCAGAAAAAGCCACGATATTTTATGAAATGGATAGAAAACTGTATAATGATCCGGGTACGCAACGATACGAATCGATCGTGGAAAGTAAGGATTCGATCGAAAGAAATATCTTATTTTCTAAAGCGACCTATACGGATGAGAATTCAAATATTGCGGGAATACTCGGAGTAATGACCGACATAACTGAATTAAAAAAGACCGAACAGGCATTGACCGAAAGCGAACATCGGTATCGTGAGATATTTGAAAATGCGACGGAAAGTATCTTTCTCTTTGAGGTCACCGATGATAAACGCTTTAAATTTATCGATATCAATCCCATGGCTGAAAAAATGATCAGCAATCATGCGCATCAGGTTCAAGGCAAATATCACGATGATGTGCTGCCTCTTGATCTTGCAGAGATAATGAAGATCAATTATTTATCATGTGTGGATTCGGGAAAAGTAGTTAGTTATGAGGAACAGGTTGAACTTACAAGCGGATTCAGATATTTCTACACGACCTTGATCCCCCTAAAAAATCATTTCGGTATTGTTGAACGTTTGGTCGCTATGAGTAGTGATATAACGATGAGAAAACAGGCTGAATTCACAATACTTGATAATGAAAAGAAATTTAAAAGCTATATTGATAATGCACCAGACGGTATATTCATTACTGATGAACACGGAAATTACATAGAAGTGAATAAAGCTGCGTCTACTATTACCGGTTATTCGGAGCAGGAATTATTGACGATGAACCTCATTGATTTTACACCGGAAAAGGAAAAAAACAACGCATTGAATCATTTCAGTGAATTGACCGAAAAGGGAAAAAGCAACGGTGAACTGCAATTCATACATAAAAGCGGAGAAGTGCGATATTGGTCTGTTGATGCGGTCAGATTGGCTTGGAACCGATTTTTAGGATTCGTTCGTGATATCTCGGAGCGGAAAACTACCGAAGAGGTGATATTGAAACAAGCTGAGACGGTTTCAGTATTAAATGAGATCATCAGTATGGCAAATAAAGCGGAAAATCTTGAAGAGCTTTATTCATGTGTATTGAGCAGTATATTAAAAATTTTCAATTATGATCTTGGCGGGATATATCTGGTCGATGAAACGAATCAAACGGCAAGTTTGGTGTTTTCGCTGAATGTATCCAATAGTTTCAGAGATGCAGTATCAAAAATAGATTGCACAGCTGAACCGTATAACCGTTTATTTTTGCAACAGCAACCTGTGGTTATCGATAACTATAAAACAAAGTACCCCGAATTTGCTTCCGTTTCTTCGATCCATTCATTGGTGAGTATTCCCTTGATCTCGAAAATGAGAACTATCGGCGCTTTGAATATCGGCAGCAAAAAAAATGATACGGTCGATACCAACGAGCTTGCTATTATTGTGTTGATCAGCCGTGAATTGGGGGTAATGATAGAAAAAATGCTCATTGAGGAAGAGGCACGAAGTTTGTCGGCAAATCTTGAAGGATTATTCAATTCTTTGGACGATATGGTGTTTGTTTTTGATGCCAACGGTATCATCAATGATGTCAACAAGACCGTATTGAGAAAGACGGCATACTCATTTAACGAACTTCGAGGCAATTCACTGACTCTCTTGTACTCAGCCGATCAGACCGATATTTTAATTAAAAGTATACAAGAGGTTGCCGACGGTATAAGGAATATCTGGACATATCCGATCTTCACAAAAGGTGGGAAAATACTTGATATCGAAACAAGTTTGACAAAGTGTCTGTGGTATGGAAGCGAGGCGATAATTTCTGTAAGCAGAGATATTTCCGAACGGAAAATAGCCGAGGCTGAGATCAAAAAAGTATCTGAACGTTTACTATTAGCGACAGATGCCGCAGAGATCGGCATTTGGGACCTTGATATTGTCAACAACATTCTTATCTGGGATGATATGATGTTTACCTTATACGGTCTTGAAAAACAAGCGGTATTAAATGTATATGACGTGTGTAAAAAAAGTATTCATCCTGAGGACAGCGCATCATTTGAAGCGCTTATGGCCCGCGTATTAAAACTTGAATGCGACTATGATACTGATTTCAGGATAATCCGTCCCGACGGTTCTATACGCTACATAAAAGCCAATGCTATGTTATCAACCGATACAGACGGTAAACCTATTCGTATCTTGGGCACGAACTATGATATCACCGATAGAAAAAATGCGGAAAACGCTTTGATAACATTGAACAAAGAATTGGAAAAACGCGTAACCGATCGTACCGCACAACTTGAGGCATCCAATAAAGAACTTGAGGCATTTGCCTATTCCGTTTCCCACGACCTGAGAGCGCCGTTGCGAATAATTGACGGATATTCACAGATCCTCGCTGAAGATCATGAGGCGGCATTATCGGAAGACGGGAAAAAATTACTGCATGTGATCCGAAATTATAGCCAGAAAATGGATAAATTGATCTCGGACATTCTTTCATTGTCTCGATTGGCAAGGGCTGATCTCAGTTGTATCGAAGTGAATATGCGGGAGATCATTGAAAGTGTTTGGACCGAAACGATACCCGAGGCTGTACGCTCCTTATTTACATTAACTATCCGCGAAATTCCCAGGATCTATGCGGATCCGGTATTATTACGGCAAGTATGGGTGAACCTGATCGGTAATGCCGTAAAATATTCCGAGAATAGTAAAAATAAAAAGATCGATATAGGAAGTAAAAAAACGGAGAACGGAATAGAGTTTTACATTCAAGATCATGGGGTAGGATTTAATGATGCATATAAAGAAAAACTGTTCGGTGTTTTTCAACGGTTACATCGGGAAGACGAGTATGAAGGTACGGGAATAGGTTTGGCTACTATAAAAAGGATCATTGGCAGACACGGCGGGCAGGTATCGGCGGAATCCAACGGCGACGGGGCAACGTTTAAATTTACTTTACCCTTGAGAGGTGAACATGAAAACATGTGATATTTTACTGGTCGATGATAACGAGAATGACGTTGAATTGGCATTACGGGCATTTAAAAAAAATACCGTAAATGGCGATATAATGGTTTTTATGAACGGCGATGATGTATTGGACTATGTATTTGCGAAGGGGAGTTATGCCGCTCGCGATTCGCGCGAATTACCCAAGCTAATGCTTTTAGATATAAAAATGCCGCTTGCAAACGGATTTGAAGTATTGCGCATAATCAAGACAAATCCGATCACACGCGTCATGCCGGTCATCATGCTTTCGTCATCGAATCAGGAAAGCGATATTCGGCAGTGTTATGCATTGGGAGCGAACAGTTATATCGTGAAAACGGTCGATTTCAACGCGTTCTCCGATCAGGTGAAGCATATCGGCGAGTATTGGCTGAAATATAATACCATTCCGAAGGCGGTAGTTGAAAAATAGTCAACTGTTCCGGAAGCATTGCCGATGGGATATTGTTCTTTTTCAACCATAAATGCTGTTGCGTTATTTTTCTAGTATTTTTTCTTGATAATCGTATTAAGCACATATACACTACACGCATATAAAGGGGGCTTACATGAAAAAGGTTTTCGTTTTAATATTGACTGTTATCATTCCGTTGCTTGTTTTTTGTGTTGACACAAAACTTATCATACAAAATGCAGGTGGAGCCGAATGGTTCAGCTTTTCTCCTGACGGCAAACTTATGGCAACCGCTGGCCCCGGCGGTACGGTCAAATTATGGAATTCCGACGGTATTCTCCTGCGTTCTTTTCAGGCGCATGACGGTAAAGCGGAGAAAGTGCTATTTTCTGTTGACGGGAAACAGCTGTTCACTCTCGGAGAAGAGTTTGCGATCAAACAATGGACATTGGACGGCGTATATATACGCTCATACGGCGGTGAAACTTCAGAAATACGTGCGTTTTATGATATGGCAGTGAGCCCTGACGGACGTTTTATCGCATCGGCTGACGGCAGCGACGGAATCGTGATCTGGCGCACGGACGGAACTTTTTATAAAGATATCAAAGCGCCGCAATTGGCTGAACGGCAAAACGAGTATGCAACGATCATAATGCACAGTATGGTATTTGCCCCTGATAGTACGCGTATAATAGCGGGCGGAGGATATGATTTTTATCCGGACCCTACTAATTATTCTGTCAAGAAAATCATTGGTAAAATGTATACCTTTACAATGGACGGAACAGTGGAAAAAACATTTAATGCTTCCGGAAATGTTCATTTTATCGCGCTTGATCCGTCAGGTACGTATATCCTGACCTTACTGCAGTGTACGCCGAAAAATCCTGATGATGTATGGGATACGATGATAACAGGATGGCGTATCGACGGTAAAAAAACAAGCGATTTTCCCGATCTGTATAATACGGTTACAAAAGTGTTTTGGGCGCCTGCAGGGAAAACATTCTTTGCTTTTACGGAATATAATTTGCCGTCGGTGAGCGAATGGGATATTTTCGGAAATCAGAAGAGAGAACCGGTTTCTTTGAATATTTCATCGGCATTGTTTTTTCAAGCTCCCTTCGGCTTTGTCGGGAAATTATCATTAGAGAATAAGAGCTATACCGCATTATTTGAATATGACGGCAAGCTCAAACCATTCAAGGAATTGCCTACCGGTTCTCAGGATATCGTGTATCTAAAAAACGGTGGCTCGTTATTTGTCGGCGCAGGTTGGTATCAATCAACGGTTATCATGGATCTCAGTTCGGGAGACGTGCGTGCAAATAATGCGATTGACTGGCCGTTTTCTGTGAGTAAAGACGGTAATGTAATTGCAGGCACCTATAATGAGACAGATGAATCACAATCATACACAAGCCAAACTATCCGAATACTTAATCGCGACGGCAGTATTGTACGCACATTTAAGGATGATATTACATCGGTTCAATCGATAGCAGTGAGCCCGGACGGTTCGCTTGTTGCCGCTTCTTGTACGATCGGTGATTATGAAAACCCCACGTTAAAACTGAAAATTTGGAAAATTACAGGCGAACTGATCCGCGATATCCCGATTTCAGGCACGCAGGTCGGTACTGTGGAATTCAGCCCTGACGGGAAAACAATTTTATGTATATCCGGCGCGGAAGAAAAAAAAGAGGAAGAAACAGCTTTGGTCACGACCGTAAAATTATTTTCGCTTAACGGGGCTCTGATACGTAAATTCGGCACTATGGTCTCCACCGGTCTTGCAGACGCACGGTTTGATCCTACCGGAACAAAGGTCATCCTCTGGGCATATTTCGGATGCGAATTGTGGAATATAAACGGGCAGTTGCAGAAAAAATATGACATGGCTCAGACAGAAGAGGACGGCATTTACCGGTTCGTAAATTATTGCGCATTCACTCCTGACGGAAAGAAATTCATTACGGCACATCGAGGGAACACGCTTAATATATGGAGTTTAGACGGACAGCTCGATAAAACCCTCCACGGACATTCGGCTGATGTTAATACAGTGCAAGTGACCGCTGACGGAAAATTTGCCGTATCTGCTTCGGCAGACGGTACGTTCCGCATATGGAACATCAAGCAGGGAAATTCTATAACGGTCATTCCGTTCAATGCATCCAAACTATTTTCGTATGATAACGACATCAACGATTATGTATATACTGTTTCAAAACACCGCACCTCCGATTGGTTCATTTGCGATGATGCGGGGTATTTTGATTGTTCTAACGGCGGGCGTGAATTCGTGAAATTTGTGCGCGGGTTCGAAACCTTTGAACCGGACCAATTTTGGCAACAGTTTTTTACGCCGGGAATGCTCTATGAATTTGTTACCGGAAAAAAACCGGTCTCCTCACAAACGGTCGGCGATGTATCCGGAAAAGCGCCGGTTTTGAAAATAGTCGATCCGTCTAATGACTTTGTTTCACAACAATCATCAGTGAGCATAAGTATAGAAGCAAAGCCGGGAAGCAACGGTATCGAACCGGTGTTTTTATACCACAACGGAAAGGCTATCAATGAAAAGACACGCGGCATATCGGTTCGTAAAGAGAAGGACGGTATTCAATTCACCGTCGAACTTGTAGACGGGCAGAATATTTTCGTAGCCGCTGCGTATGATAAAGACGGCAATGTAGAAGGGCGTAGCGATCCGTGCACGGTGTTCTACACGCCTAAAATGGTGGAAAAACCGTCAATGTACATTATTGCGGTCGGCGTGAGCAATTATAAGGATTCTAATATCCGACTTCGCTCCCCGAAAGACGATGCGATCGCTATAGCGGAAAATTTTAAAAAGATCGCTTCCGGGATATATGGTACGGTTGAGACGGTCGTGCTTACCGATGCACAAGCCACTATCAAGTCCATAATGAAAGCCTTAAATGATGTGGTAGCACGAGCGAAAGCGCCGGATACGGTCATTCTCTATTTCGCAGGACACGGCATCACCGTAAATGATAAGTATTATTTCCTTCCGTATGAAGCTGATATCACCAATGTTGAGAACACTTCGATAACGACCGATGATCTCAGCGGGTTCATTCAGGGAATAGCCGCGAAAAAGATCGCATTGCTGATGGATACATGCCAAAGCGGCAGCGCCGTGCGGGACCTCGGTGTGGTGGCAATGACCCGAAGCGTAGAAGAACGCAGGTTGGTGGCAACGCTTGCCAAAGACCAGGGCATTGCAGTGTTCTCCGCTTCAAGCGAGTCGCAGGCAGCGTATGAGATCAACGAGCTTGGGCATGGTATTTTCACCTGGTGTGTGATCGATGCGCTTACGTTGCGTCAAAAAGACATCTCGCAAAACGGTGTGATCACCATCGGAGGGCTACTCGATTATGTAAGCAGGGCTACGCGCGATGTGGCGTTCAAATATCTGAAGACCGATCAATCGCCGGTAATGTACAATTTCGGCGATAATTTCAGTTTGGGAGTGACGGGAAAGTAATAACCATCGATTATATATGACATGGTTTTGAAACAATGTTGTTCAAGTAATTATTTTAATCTATACGGATTCAATTTCCCTTAGGAAAAAAACTCGCACCAAATAAAAGGGCAGAGTTTTTTATGATAACTATCACTTGAATTTTCGGTGATATGAAGAGTTCTATGTTTTCAGAACTATTATGTTATTGATTTTCCCGCTTGACATTCCACATCCAATCAACCAGAATACGTCAGGTGATAGACTATGAATACATATTATTTGCTAGGCACATCAGTAAGCCGTTCCTTATCTCCGGCCATGCAAAATGCCGCATTTAAAGCTCAAGATTTACCCTATTCGTATGAAGTTATGGAATTACCGGGCGATGCCGATATTGAGGCCGTTTTGGCGCAATTAACGGCACAGGAAGTGCCCGGCTTTAATATCACGATGCCATTCAAGGAAACTGCGGTGCGTTTTATTCCGCCGGGAGATGATGCGACCCTTGCGATCGGTTGTATCAATACCGCCGTGAGGGCAGGCGAAGGATATGTCGGCTATAATACGGACTGGAGCGGATTTCTCGCTTCACTGAAAAACGATTATTGCTGCTTTCCGAAAGGGAAAAAATGCACGGTGATCGGTGCGGGAGGTTCCGCCCGAGCGATCGTCTATGCGCTCACGGTGTCCGGCGCTATTGTTACCATCGTCAACCGTACGCGTGAACGGGCTGAGATGCTTGCTGCCGAATTCAATGCCACTGCGGCAGAGTTTATCGCCGAAACGCGTTTTGATACTGCCGACATGGTGATCAATTGCACACCAGAGGATTTCGCTTACACAGTAAAAAAAGACGGTTGTTATTACGATCTGAATTATCTGCGTTCCGAGACCGGAAAAAGCATGTTGGTCTGGCAGGGCGCACATTCATTCGAACTATGGACGGGGCGCTCAGCTCCGGTAGCAATCATGAAAGAGGTAGTATATGGAACTATACGTTAGCGGTGAATCACATGGCCCGGTATTGATCGGCACGCTTGTCGGATTTCCGGCCAATTTCCCCGTGGATGAGAACAAGATCGTTCAGGAGCTCCAACGGCGCAGGTCGGGATACGGCCGCGGGGCACGAATGACCATAGAAAATGAGGCGTTCTCTTTAGTGTCAGGGATATATGACGGATATACGACGGGTGCTCCGTTGTCTATTGAAATACCCAATCGCGATCATGCCAATTGGGCAGATACTATCGGCGATGCTGTGACGATCCCGCGCCCCGGACATGCTGACATGGCCGGCTATATGAAATACCGTTATCCGCATTTGCGGCCTGTAATGGAACGTGCAAGCGCTCGGGTGACGGCGGGGTATGTGGCTGCGGCTGCGTTGTGTAAGAGCCTTCTCGAATCTCTCGATGTGACGTTTTCGTCGCGGCCGGCGACTGTTGACGGGATCGTGAACACGGCTGTGACCGGGTATGATGACGCTATCAAGACACATATCGATAAAGCAAAGCAGGAAGGACGATCTCTCGGCGGTACGGTTACCGTTCAAATTGCCGGTTTGCCTGCAGGACTTGGAAGCTTTGTTCATTGGGCTTCCCGTATCGACAGTACGCTTTCAGGTATTCTCATGAGCATCCCGTCGGTGAAAGGCGTGGTGTTCGGCAGCGGTGACGACGCGGAACGTTATGAACAGGATGAACTGTTCTATTCCGAAGGTTCCGTGGTGCGTCAGACCAATAATGCAGGCGGTATAGAGGGCGGTATGACCAACGGTGAACCCGTAGTATTCCGCTTGTTCGTAAAGCCGGTACCCTCGTCGAAGCAACAAAAACACAGCATCGACGTAATAACCTGTGAACAGGTATCTGCACGTTACGAACGATCGGACACCTGTGTGGTCGATACGATAGGCGTTATCGCCGAGAACATGGCGGCCTATATTTTGCTCGATGCGGTCATGCAGCGGTACGGCGGCGATGATTACCGTTTCCTGAAGGCCCGTGTCGAAAACACTAAAGGCGAGGTATGATCAAATTTACCGTGGAAACACAAAATCATTCCAGAATGCTCGATATAACTGCAAAAATAAGGGATTATTTACATAAAGAAAATTTTCAAGACGGAGCTGCCGTGATATTTTGTCCGCACACCACATGCGGTGTGACCATCAATGAACATGCCGATCCCGATGTGGCGCAGGATATGCTGTATATACTTGATACCGTTTATCCGTGGACCGGCAACTACAATCATGATGAGGGTAATTCCGCAGCGCATATGAAAGCATCAATGATGGGAAGTTCCGTAACCGTGATCGTTGAGAACGGTGATATGCAGCTCGGAGCATGGCAGGGTATCTTTTTATGCGAGTTTGACGGGCCGCGGACGCGGCAGGTTTGGATAAAAACGTTAGGATGAAAGAAAGGGTTGATCGTATGCGTCTATGGTTGATACTTGCCGTTATGGTGTTGGCAGCGTTAGGATGTGCAAAGAAGATCGAGATACCGCCGGTTCCGACGGCAGAAAAAAAGACCCATGAAACAACGGTACACGGTGTTACGCTGACGGATGATTATTTTTGGCTTCGCGAAAAAGATGATCCGAAAGTTGCTGAATATTTAATTACTGAAAATACCTACACGGATGCTGTGATGCAGCACACCGTAAAGCTTCAGGATAAATTATTTAAGGAAATGAAGGCCCGCATTGCCGAGGATGACTACAGTGTGCCGGTGCAGGAAGGCGATTATTTCTATTATACCCGTTATGAAAAAGGCAAACAATATGCCTATCATTGCAGAAAAAAAGGCAGCGTTGATGCGCCCGAAGAGATCATACTTGACGAGAATGAATTGGCAAAAGGGAAAGATTATTTTGACGTGCGTATCTTCGATGTCAGCCCTGATCATACATTGCTGGCATATACCGTCGATTATGACGGTTCTGAAAATTACAAACTTTTCGTAAAAGACCTGAAAACGGGAAAGCTTTTTGATGACACGCGCGATACGATAGGCAGCTTCCAATGGGCGAATAAAGATAATTATTTCTTTTATACGGTCTATGATGCCGCTAAAAGACCGTCACGGTTGTTCCGACATCAGCTCGGGACCGATATGAGCAAAGATACGCTTGTATATGAGGAAAAAGACGAACGTTACTGGATGTGGATCGACAAGACAAAAAGCGCTGAATACCTGATCATCGGCACGGCAAGCAAAATGACCAGCGAAATGCGTTTTCTGCGTGCTGATGATCCTCAGGGTACGTTTACATTGATAGAAGCGCGCCGCCAGGGTGTTGAGTATTACCTCTCGCATCACGGCGACAAATTCTATTTTATAACCAATGACAATGCGCCGACCTATAAAGTCGTGGTTGCGCCCGTAAGCGATCCGAAACGGTCGAACTGGAAAGATTTCATCCCCTGTGATCCGAATGTTACGATCAACAGCATTGAAGAATTTTCAAAATTTATTGTTGTTGAGACGCGTAAAGATGCATTGAACCATCTGACGGTCTATACCGATGATGCGACCGGTACTTATGAAGTGCCGTTTGATGAACCGGTGTATTCGATCACGGTTACAGGCAACAAGGATTATACGCTTGATACCTTGCGTTTTTCCTATGTTTCATTGGTCACTCCGGATACGGTCTTTGATTTTAATCTGATCTCAAAAGTTAAAAAAGTAATGAAAAACAGAATATGCAAAGGATATGACCCGACACTGTACACATCCGATCGGATAAATGCGACCGCGCCGGACGGCACGCTTGTCCCGATCTCATTGGTATACAAAAAAGGCACCAAGCTTGACGGTACAGCACCGTTGTATCTCACGTCGTACGGATCATACGGTGAGCCGTCCGATGTTTACTTTTCTTCATCACGCTTAAGCTTGCTCAACCGCGGTTTTGTGTGGGCTGTGGCTCATATTCGCGGTGGCGGGGATAAAGGCAAAAAATGGTATGATGATGGAAAACTTCTTAATAAGAAAAATACCTTTACCGATTTTATTGCCTGTGCCGAACAGCTTATAGCTCAAAAATACACTTCCGCAGACAGGCTTGCCATAGAGGGCGGCAGCGCCGGCGGATTGCTCATGGGTGCCGTGGCCAATATGCGCCCTGATCTGTTTAAAGTTGTAATTGCAGATGTGCCATTCGTTGATGTGGTCAACACCATGCTTGACGCAAGTTTACCGCTTACCGTCGGCGAGTATGAAGAGTGGGGCAATCCGCAGGAAAAGAAATATTTTGATTATATACGCAGTTATTCGCCGTATGATAATATAAAAAAACAGGCATATCCGAACATGCTGATCACTGCCGGATTCAATGATCCGCGTGTGTCGTATTGGGAACCTGCAAAATTTACACTGAAATTGCGCGATAACAATACTGCAAACACCAAGATCCTCTTGAAGACCAACATGGGTTCAGGTCATATGGGCTCGACGGGACGCTATGATTTCCTGAAAGACATATCATTCTCATATGCATTTATTTTTGATACATTAGGTATAACTAAATAACATTCTCTGAGAATCACGAAAAAAGGCGCAGAGGTTTACTCTGCGCCTTTTCTTTTAAATATATTGTGAGATCTATTGTTTAAAAGTTGTAAATAAAGTATTGCCGTTATTATCTACGGTTCTTATGACAATACTGCCGCGGTTTTCCTTTGCCTTATAGAGCGCTTCGTCGCTGTGAGATATAAAATTATTCACGGTCGAACCGTCATATTCGCATACACCAAAACTCGCCGATATAGTGAAGTTGTTTTCACCAAAGGAAAACAATTCATTTTCCAACGTTTTACGGAGTTTGTCTGCAGCAAAAGCAGCTTTTTCACAAGTTGTTTCCGGCAGGAGGAGGACGAATTCTTCTCCGCCGTACCGTGCCGCACAGTCATTTTCGCGTGTAAGAGCCCTGATGATCGTGCCGATCCTGGTCAGTACCATATCGCCTGTGAGATGCCCATAGGTATCGTTTACCAGTTTAAAATGATCTATATCAAAAATAACCAATGATAACGGCGTAGTATATCTGCGGCTTCGCATGATCTCACGTAGTAATTCTTCCATAAAAAACCGGCGGTTGTAACAATTGGTAAGAAGGTCGGTCACAGCCAGTCGGTTGAGCTCATCGTTTGCGATCTGCAATTCAACGGTCTTTCGTTTTACACGGTATTTAAGTACGATGCTGTGAGCCAACAGTGTGAGGATAAGTATACCGATCATGATCTCTAAAAGACCGCGTGGAATTTTTTTTACCACTTTCACTTCAACAAAATAATTGTCGATGAATTGATAATATAAAGAATTTTCTTTTTGTTTCATGTCTGAAAGTCGTTTGTCGAGTTGGGGGATTATCAATTTGTTCAGCGGAGCATTTTTGGGAAATCCATAATGCAAATTGACCGGTTTGAAGATGATCGAAGTTTTTTGTACCGAAAAAGATCGTTGATTGAACTCGCCGAATATCCTGTTGACCACGCCTGCATCCGCTTTGCCCTGGGCAAGTAAGGTGAACACATCCTTATAATCGGCAACTTCAATGAAAGTGCACCTGAGGTCGAAGCGATTGTTCAACTCCTGAAAACCGTCTTTGCCGACAAAATACACGTCGCCTTTCATCACGGCTACCCGCTTGTTGCGCAGGTCGAAAAGTGATTGCGGTAAAAACGAAGGAGTTGTGAATACGCGTCCCCAATTTGTGAAAATGACCTCTTTATTGAAATCAAAAAGTTTTTCCCGTTCTTCCGTATAAGCTATATCGGGAAGAATATCGATCTTTGCCGTTTGAAGCATTGATACAAGATCATTCCAGTCGGCATAGACATAGTCGAGTTCCCAGCCTTCTTGCTGGGCAACAGTTTCCAACAGATCAACGAAAACGCCGCTGAATTTTCCATTCTGATCCCGATAGACCAGAGGTTCGTTTTCTGATATGCCGACCCGCAATGTTAAAGCATGAGCGAACATTGTATAAAATAAAATGATAAATAAGCATGAACTTAACAATTTCATGCTTTCAGTATACCAGTATTATTGAGTTTATCAACCGAAAACAGTTAAAAGATCAGATCAACGTGCCCGTAGGCGACATATTGTCCG
Source organism: uncultured bacterium (assembly GCA_964539615.1). Classification (GTDB taxonomy): domain Bacteria; phylum Macinerneyibacteriota; class Macinerneyibacteria; order Macinerneyibacteriales; family CAYRFE01; genus CAYRFE01. The sequence goes on along the minus strand of CAZIJP010000009.1, from coordinate 19,220 downwards.
GAGGGATTTTATTGTTCTGTTTAAAATATAATTTCCGCGCGCATGTTTCGGATTTTTCAAGTGAATCGCAAAAAAGAAGGATCCAACCGCTGGTGATCACTTCATTGTCGGCATTGAACTTTTGAAAGAAGCGGCAGTTTTCAAGGCGTTCACATTTTTCGTCCATAGCATACCTCCGTCTAAATATTCATGCTTTCTTCTCAAAAGAGTATTACATTATTTTAAAAACAGGTCAAGCAATTAATAGGCAAGAATAAAAAAAGCGGGGCAGAAACCCCGCTTTATGTTTTTGGGAAATTTATAATTTATTGACTTCTTTTTCCAATAGAGCAACAAGACGGTCCATTTCAGCTATCACGGTAAGAACGGCATCGGGTTTAGTCATGTCGACGCCAGCTCTTTTTAAAAGTTCGATCGGGTAATCACTGCTTCCTGATTTCAATAATTCTATATAGCGTTTTTGTGCTGCTTCGCGTTGAGCAGGGGAGCCTTTTGTTATGTCTGAATAGAGCTGTAACGATGCGGCAAAGCCGATTGCATATTGATATGCTAAAAATGGTTTCTTTATAAAAAAATTTTTTTCCTTACTCCATTCTATTCCGGTATATTTTGCATCAAATTGTCTCGTATCGCCGAAATAGACATCATTCAACTGTTTCTCAAGCGCGATGAGTGATTCTGCCGTAATGATGTTCCCTTTCTCTGCGAGTTGGTGTGCCTGATATTCAAAATCTGAGTGAAAAATTGTCTGCCAAAATGATTCATAGATGTTAGAAATAGCTTTATCCAAAAATACCGAACGTTCAATAGGGTCGGGCGTATTTTCAATAAGGTAATATATAAGAAGTTGTTCATTGAGTTGTGAAATTGTCTCTGCTGTTAAAATTGGCGAGTTGTATGTTGAATAAGGTTGTGTTTTTCCCGAATAAAAATAATCCATAACGTGTCCTAGTTCATGCGCCAGATTAAATAAATTTTCCAAATGATCTTCATAGCTAAGATTTGCAAAGGGATGATAGCCATATGTCATCTGCGTAAAGTTAGATGGAGTCTTCCCGATTGTATTATAAACGTCAAACCAGCGGTTTTCGTACGCTCGGTGCGTATACGATTGGTATTCTTTCCCTAGTGGAGCAACGGCGTTGAAGACCATTGTTTTTCCGATTTCATACGGATAATCTTTTGCAAAATCGAAAAGATTGATGAACCTGTCATACGACCGGAATTTCGTGAGATTTTTACGTTTCATGATGTAGTTTTTTTTAAGAGAAAGGTAACGTTGTAACACGGAAGTATGTGCGCGTGCGGTTTGTATGAGATTTTCAAAGACAGTTGTTGGAATATTCTCATCAAAAAGTTCTGCCTCAAGGCATGACGAATAATTTCTGGCATGTGCAAACGCCCAATCGCGTTCGCAACCTGCTGCATAGAAAGATGCGAGTATATTGATGTTTTTTTTAAACAATTTATTTAATTCGGTATCTGCTTTATGTCTATCTTCCTGGGTAAATGTTTCGCTGTTGAAAATACTGAAAACAGTAGTGTGATTAAGCTCCATCGACTCACCGGTGGAAAGGGTGATAGAAGGATAAAGCATATCATTCATAACAAATTGTTCGTATAGTGACGAAACAGTTTTACTCAAGGGGTTGAATTTGGAAATCAATAGCTCTTTGTCTTCGGAAAGAATATGCTCGTTCGCATGAAAGATTTGATTGATCATCATTTTGTATGGTGTGAGATTCGAGTTTGATGTTAACCATTTATCAATTTCGCATTTTGGGATGGAAAGAATTTCCGGTTCAAACCATATGGTTGATTGAATCGCTTTTTCAGTATTCCCCCTAAGGAGTTGTAGTTTATTGTTTAAATCGTAGACCGGAGCATTTGCTATCAATTGTAATTGAACGTAATTATTAATTTTACTATGAAGAATTCGCATCTCATCATTAAGTTTCAATGCTTTCAAGAGGGCTTCGGGACCTTGTGTTAAAGTTCCTTTCATTGATATAAATAGCTGCATTTTTTTATCCAAGATCGATATGTCTTTTTCCCAAGCCTGCCATTCAGGATAAAAATCGGCGAAATTCCATTTATATTTATCGGGGATTTCCGATCGATCCAGTGTTGCCGGCGTTGCGAAACAGATAAACGGTGTAACAATAATTAAGAAAACGAAGTATATTGATCTTACATAACGCTTCATACAACCTCCCGGGGTCTCGTTTTTATTTTTTAAGGTAAATAATACTATTATATTTTTGTAAGATTATCCATAAAAAAAGCGGGGCAGAAACCCCGCTTTATGTTTTTGGGAAATTTATAATTTATTGACTTCTTTTTCCAACAGAGTAACAAGACGATCCAATTCGCTGATGACCGCCAGGACGGCGTCAGGTTTTGACATGTCCACGCCTGCAGTTTTCAAGAGCTCGATCGGATAGTCTTTTCCGCCGGATTTTAAGAGCTCGATATAGCGTTTCCGCGCAGCTTCCTTTTGCGTCGAAGATCCTGTTGTCATGTCCTTGTACAGCTTGGAAGAAGCGGCAAAACTTGTCGCATACTGATAAACATAAAATGACGGACCGAACAGATGGGGCACCATTGACCACGAAATACCTTCAAACTCATCGATCCGTAACGCATAGTCGCCGTAATAGATGTTGTCTAGATCTCGTTCTATTGCAATCAGCGTGTCGGCGGTTATTGGCTTTCCCTGCTCGGCTAGTTTATGGACTTGAAGTTCAAAATCCGCAAGGAACGTTTGAAAGAAGAACGTGCCGGTGATATTGCCGATAGCTTGGCGGAGGATAGCGATGCGTTCTTTCGGATCTTTTGTCTTTGAAAGCAGATAATCGATAAGCAGCTGTTCATTGAACGTAGATGCCACTTCAGCCACAAATGTCGTATAGCCTGTGGTCGTATACGGTTGCGTTTCATTGGCATATACGGAATGCATGGAATGGCCGAGTTCATGCGCCAGCGTGAACATGTTGTCCATCGTATCGTTGTAATTCATTTTTATAAAGGGATGAACACCGTATAATCCGCCCGAGGATGCGCCTGTATCTTTACCGTCGTTTTCGTATACATCGACCCAGCGGTTGTCAAGCGCTGTGCGGATACGCGACTGATACTCTTTTCCGAGAGGCGCAACGGCATTATAGACGATCTCTTTGCCGATCTCATACGGATAATCCTTCGAATAATCGGTGAAACTTAGCGAGGTGTCGTATGACCAGTATTCTTTCAGGTTTTTTTGTTTCATAATGAGTTTCTTTTTCAAGTTCATATAGCGTTTCAGAACGGCAGTGTTGTTACGGGCCGTTTGGATCAAGTTTTCGTAGACACTCATGGGAATATTATTGCCGAATAATTTTGCATCAAGGCTGGACGGATAATTCCGTGCCCGGGCATTTGCCCAGTCGCGCTGGCATACGCCTGCATACAGCGTGGCATAGGTGTTCAGATTTTTTTTATACGAAGTTTGCATTGCGATATATGCTTTCTTACGGTCCTCCTGCGACAGTTTTTCGTCTTTCAGAAGACGCGAGTAATTACCTTCGGTCAACGTAATGGTCTCACCGGTAGACACGGTGACTTTTGGATATTCCATGTCTGCGGTGGTAAGCTGGCTATATGCTGACGAAATCGTACCGAGAGGAGTTGAAAAATACGAAAGCAGTATTTCCTTATCTTCAGGTAAAACGTGTTCTTTGGAATGGAAAATATCGTTTATATACATTTTATATTGACGCAGCTCAGTATTGGCAACCATCCATGAATCAATGGTCGATTGCGGAATAGATAACATTTCCGGTTCAAACCACGCCGTAGCTTGAGAAAATTTATTATAGATGGTACGTATGCGTTGGCGTTTTGCCTGCAGCTCCCTGTCTTTTGTGTTGACCGTTGCCTGAAGCGAGACATACCGTGAAATGCGTCCGGTGATGATACTGATCTCATCATCAAGTTTCAATACGGCGAGCAATGCTTCCGGACTTTTGGACAGGGTGCCTTTCAATGAAACGTATTGTGACATTTTTTGCTCTGTAATGGTGATATCTTTTTCCCAGGCGGCCCAATCTGAATAAATATCCGCAAAATTCCATTTGTAGATATCGGGGATATCGGCGCGATTCAAAGTGGCGGGTTTTGCATGGCACAGAACTGAGAGTGATACGGTTATCAGTATGACAAGAAGAATTGTCTTGAAACTGTTCATGAGAACCTCCTTAAGGTTACCTATACGTATACGCACGACTAACAAAATCGTTTCACGAAATAATAATACCGTATTCTTTAAGATCTGAACAGGGGGGAGATTACTTTAAAATGAACTATCCCGCAGTAAGCTACGGTGTATCGAAAAAATCAAATAGTAGTATTTTGTGCGCCCACCCCAAACCCCGCCCTTTTCTTTTTGGGCGGGGGTTTTTTTAGTTTTTTCGCGGGGACTTCGTCCCCGCACCCCTTTATTTTTTATTTTCCGATTTCCGTCATATAGTACAAAAAAAACGAAGCAAGCTTCAGGGAATTTGACCCATTTATATTAAAAAAAACGGCACCGAAAGCCGATGCCGTTTCTTGTTAACGTTAATATATGGTCAGATCATTTTCCTACTGCTTTTTTGCCGATATTAAAACGCGGGTTTCTTGGTTTGGAATGCCATACGGCTCCAGCGCTTGTGCCCGGTTTAATAATGGTCGGCCTGTCCGGCACATCATTTACCAACGGAAACGGATGGTTGGCCACAACGTTTATTTTTTTTGCGATCAAACGTTCGATGTCGCGCAGATATACTTTTTCCTCGCCGTTGCAAAACGATAATGCGGTGCCTTTTGCGCCTGCGCGTCCGGTCCTTCCGATACGGTGAACATATGTTTCGGATATATTGGGGATGTCATAATTTATAACATATTCAAGATTATCCACATCGATACCGCGCGCGGCTATATCGGTGGCAACCAGGATGCGGGTGGTCTGTTCTTTAAAATTGCTCAACGCACGCTGACGCGCATTCTGCGCTTTGTTGCCGTGAATGGCCTCGGCTGAAATCCGTTTCGCCTGAAGCAAACGCACGACCTTATCTGCACCGTGTTTTGTTCTGGTAAAGACCAGAGCGGTCTTGATGTTCTCGTCTTTCAATACTTCGAGTAAAAGCGAGTTCTTATTGCCTTTATCCACGAAATAGACGAACTGTTCGATGATATCCACGGTGGAAGCGACCGGTGTGACCGTTACTCGCTGCGGGTCACGTAAGATCGTACCGGCAAGATTGAGTATCTCGGCAGGCATGGTGGCGGAGAAGAACAGCGATTGCCGTTGTTTCGGTAATACCGCCAGTATTTTTCTGACGTCATTGATAAAACCCATGTCCAGCATGCGGTCTGCCTCATCAAGGACGAATATTTCAACGTCGCGTAAGGTAAAATGCCCTTGGTTCATAAGGTCTAGGAGCCTTCCCGGGGTTGCAATGAGAATATCTATTCCTCTATGCAGCGCCGAGATCTGCGGATTCTGGTTCACGCCGCCAAAGACGACCGTATGGGTAAGTCCGGCATGGCGTCCGTATGTCTTGAAACTTTCTCCGATCTGAATGGCCAGCTCCCGTGTGGGTGTGACGATCAGGCTGCGGATCTTGCGTTTATGCGACTCCGGTTTTGTTTTGCTCAAGAGCTGCAGTATCGGCAAAGCAAAGGCTGCAGTTTTTCCCGTGCCGGTCTGAGCACAGCCGAGAAGGTCGCGGCCGTTCAGTACGACAGGGATCGCTTTTACTTGTATCGGTGTCGGGATCGTATAGCCTTCTTCCGCAACAGCTTTTAAAAGCGGCTCAATAAGGTTGAGCGTCTTGAATTGTGATTGTGTGTCCATTGTGTCATTGTTCTGTTCTGTTCTGTTCATTGTGTTAATCCTCTTTCTTTTTGATTATTTAATGATTGTTTGGTGATATGAAACGTATGTTCATGGTTATTGCTTTTAACGAATATGGCGTATCGGTTGATGTCATTATACGGTCAAAGCCAATTGTAATTGCATTATTTCAGCTTTCATCTGTTCGAATGCCTTGTCGATCGATTGACGCATCGATTCCGATGAAAACGACAACGTCGGCAGCAGCGATTGATAATACGCAATGCCGGTAAGTACATTGCTGCGGAAATTGTTTATCGCATCGCGAGTCTTCGTTGAAAGGTCGGTCTCGGAAGCGGCCATGTTCTTTTTAAGAATATCGATATACATTGATAATTCTTTTACCAGAAAAAACGGCCGGTCATGGCGTTCGATAACATCAGTTCTGCCGTATATATGGTCGATCATGGTCTTCAATGAAATTTTGTGAGAAAAATATGCCATGTTCGGCCCCGGGCATACCGAAACGCCGTTACCTTCCGATTTGGTATCAAGGTCATTTACGATCAACGCGGATGTGCCTAATCCAACGCAGATACATGATTTGTCCACGATGGCGTGATATGCGTCTTCATATGGTTGTCCGGTGATGCCTGACGTATTCAAAGCGTCGATCTTATTTTTCTGATACGTTTTTGATGCCGTGCAGAGCGGTTTATCGGAAAATTCGGTGTTCAATGCGCCGCATTGTTTCGTGCAAACGCTCCCCGGATTTCCTTTTGCTGCCATAGCTTCTTTTTCCAGGTCCTTTGTGTTGTTCCGTACAATATTGAACGGTATGCCGAGCGGCGATGTATTGCTCATATACAGATCGCTTTCAACAGCCTTACTGAGCAACTCCATGGTAGGTTCGTCAACATTGGTCGCTTCGGGCACAAGAAGGAAGGGTGAACCCCAACCGACCGAATCGACCGTGTAACGTTCCATAAGGAAATTATGCTCTTCAACCGTGCCGACGCCGCCTTGTGCAGAGATAGACAGCGGGAGCGGTCTTTCGGGTACATGTTTATCTTTTTCGCGCAAAGCCTGGGCAAAGATCGTGTGGGTGGAATCGGCCAGGTCGCGTCGGTTGTTTTTGAATTCTTCACAGATCGGACCCATGAGCAAACCGTCTGAAGCAAAAGCATGACCGCCGCAATTGACGCCGGATTCTATCCGGTATTCCGAAACCCACAGGCCTTTTCTCGCGAACATCTTACCTTGTATGATAGCGGAACGATAATCGCTTACTTTCAAGATGATCTTTTTGAAGAGCGAATCATCTTTGCGAGGATAAAAATCGTCAAACTTTTCCGCATAACTGAACAAACGCGGATTGAGCCCTGCCGAGAAGACGATAGCAGAACTGATGGTGCTGTTTACAAAGCCGCGTAATGCTGCATGTGCGTCGTTGTATTCGATCGGCAATTGTTCGTCATTATGGAAATGGGTGCGGTCCAATTTTGTCATGATGTTCACATCGATCGAGCCGAAGCGGATAGTGTCCATGATCCATGTATGCATGGCCTGAACATCGGTCTTGTCGGCGATCAATTGTTCAAATTTTTGTTTTACCGGCGAATTATCAGGCAAAAGATCGAAATATTTTTTGATCTCGATGCCGTCGCCTAGAATGGAATCCTGTACCATGCGGCAATTTTCTTTCACGATCACGTCGATACAATCAAGATATGACGTGATGCGTTTTGCCCGATAATCGATATCGCTTTGCGGTATCGGCTCAAACGGGAGCGCATGTTTCACGCAGTACATTTCGCGCATTTTCTCCATCAGTCCGTCATCAACGAGGGATATGACTGAAGAAATGCCGTAATGCGCCACTTTTACCGGGGTGTCGATGGTGAATCCTATTCCCATGACGGGAATATGAAACGTATGGAATGGTCTCGTATTGATCACTTCACTTTTTTTATATCTAATGGAAAAATAGGGATTTTTGCTTCTGACTGGGCAAGAATTCTTACAAATCCATCAACCGAATACTCCTTGGAATACCGGTCTGACTACTGCGTACCTTCCGCAGAACTTACCATACACCACGTTGGCGGAGTTGTCGAGGATTATTTTGTTAGGGGGAGTTTCGTAAAGCGGAAGGGGCTTCAAAAAAATCAAATTATCTGCTACAATTTCATCAAAGAGAACACAGTTTTGAAGGGAGTGATAGGCATGACAGAAGAACGCAATGACGATATTGAGCAGTCTGCCGCAGTAGAGCACACAAAGGGACCTGAAAAGAAGATCGTAGCGGTGGATGATCTGCTTCCCCGTAAATTATTCGTTTTCCCGCTGCGCATGCGGCCGATCTTTCCGGGTATCGTGGCGCCGGTATTGGTGACCGACGAGCCGTTGAAAAATATGATCAATGATGTGATGCAGCGCGAGCATATCATGGGATTCGTGTATCTGAAGAACGAGGTTGCCGATATTACCGAGATCAAAAAAACAGATCTGTATAAGGTCGGTACGGTAGCGCGCGTTTTCAAGAAAGTTGAGCTTCCCGACGGCAGCTACAATATATTGGTTAACACCCTGAAACGTTTTACTATAAAAAAAGTATTATCGATGGACCCGTATATTACGGTGGCAGTTGAGTATCATGAAGAAAAGATCGACCGTGACGATATCGAGTTGAAAGCGCTCATGCAGGCCATGCTCGCGGATGTAAAATTTATCATAGAGAATAATCCGTTGTTGACCGAAGAGATGAAATTGAATCTTGTTAACATCAACGAGCATCCCGGCAGGATGGTGGATATCATCGTAAGCATACTCAATGTTTCACCGGAAGAGCAGCAATCGGTACTGGAGCTGTACGAGATCAAAGAACGTATCCGCAGCACCTTGCTTCTGCTCAATAAAGAAAAAGAAATGCTCAAACTGCAAAATAAGATCCGCGCGGACATCGAAGAAAAAGTAGCCCAGCGGCAGCGTGATTTTTTTCTCAATGAACAGTTGAAATATATCAAACAGGAGCTAGGGCTCGAAAAAGATGAAAAGACCCAGGATTCCGAATCGTTCCGCGCACGGTTTGAAAAGCTGAAACATGCGTTCAATGAGGAAACTACCGAAAAAGTAGAGCGTGAGCTTGAAAAGCTTGAACTCTTGGAACCTGCCTCCGCAGAATACGGCGTGGTGCGCAGCTATCTCGACACAATACTCTCGCTTCCATGGGATTTAAGAACGGAAGACCGTATCGATATAGCTCGTGCTCGAAAAATATTGAATACCGATCATTACGGCCTAGAGGATGTGAAAGAACGTATCTTAGAGTTTCTTGCCGTTCGTAAGATCAAACCTGATTCAAAAGGTTCTATCGTTCTTTTGGTCGGGCCTCCGGGCGTTGGGAAAACATCCGTCGGAAAATCGCTCGCTCGCGCAATGGGCAGGAAGTTTTTCCGTTTCTCATTGGGCGGTATGCGAGATGAAGCAGAGATAAAAGGCCATCGCCGTACCTATGTCGGCGCTATGCCCGGTAAGATCATGCAGGCCATGAGCATTGTAAAAACGATCAATCCTGTCATCATGCTCGATGAGATCGATAAACTCGGTACAAGCTACCAGGGCGATCCGTCTTCGGCATTGCTTGAGGTGCTCGATCCGGAGCAAAATATAAGTTTCCGTGACCATTATCTCGATGTGCCGTTCGATCTGTCGCATGTGCTGTTCGTATGCACGGCAAACACGTTGGATACAATTCCTCGCCCGCTTCTTGACCGTATGGAAATGATCAGTCTGTCGGGCTACATCGATGAGGAAAAGATAGAGATCGGCAGGCGTTACCTTATTCCGAAATCCATGAAGGAGCATGGTATCCCCAAAAATGCGGTCACCTTCGCCAAATCTGCTTTGGTCGATCTGTGTAGGTATTACGCGCGGCAATCCGGCGTACGTGATCTGGAAAAATTCATTGATAAGATCATGCGTAAGATCGCGCTGAAATATGCCGAAAAAGGCGACGAGATGCATACCGCCGTGTCGGCCGCAAATCTTGAAAAATATCTCGGCGCTCCGATGTTTACAAAAGAAGAGTGGCAAAAGATCTCTCGGCCGGGCATGGTGCGCGGGCTTGCGTGGACATCATACGGCGGTAGCACGTTGCTTATCGAGGCGGTGTTCATCGAAGGCAAGGGCGGGTTGAAGCTAACCGGTCAACTCGGTGAAGTGATGAGCGAGTCTGCATCGATCGCCTACAGTTATGCCATGACCGCAGCCGAACGATTCCATATCGATAACAGTATTTTTGAGAAAAAGGTCATTCATATACATTTGCCCGAGGGTGCTACGCCAAAGGACGGTCCGTCTGCTGGTATCTCGCTGGCAACGGCAATACTCTCGTTGTTGATCGATAAAAAGATATCCAATAACTTTGCGATGACGGGAGAGTTATCACTGACCGGGCATGTTCTGCCTGTTGGTGGCATACGCGAGAAAGTGGTGGCTGCAAAACGCTTCGGTGTTAAGGAAATCATAATGCCCGAAGCCAATAAAGTTGATTTTGATAAAATACCCGAAAAAGTACGCGAGGGTATTACCGTTCATTATGTGAAACGCATGACCGATGTGGAAAAGATACTGTTTGAACCGGGGCAGGCATGACCAACCGCTGCTGTGATAAAGCACAATAATGAAAAAGCACAATAAAAAGACGAACATCTTGTTTCGATGTGGTGTTTTTTCATCATTATTTTTGGCGGTCTTTGCTCTGATCCAAAACGGGTTCTTTTTTGCAGACGGCGTTTTTTTTATTTTCGCCGGTTCTGCAGTTGTTCTTTATTTACTGTCACATCCTTCGTTGCCCGGCACATCGCTTATCACGATCGTCAGGCTTGCTGCCGTGCTGCCGAGTTTTTGGTCACTAGCCGCAGGTTTGTATTTGCTACTGGTTATGATCGTGAACATCAGCACGTTCGGTTACACGCAAACTGTCCCGCCCTATACGGATCCGCCTCCTGAATATAATGAATTGATCCTGCTGACACGTAATGAGGACGCTCAGTTATTTAAAAAAAATCTTGTGTCGCTCAACGACCCGCTTTTTTTACGCAAGACCGAAAAGTATCGCTTGCGGCTGATCGCGCGCCTTCAGGTACCGCAACAGATGCCACAGCATTTTTTATTCAAATTGTTCGGAGTTGTGCCTGATTATACGGTCATCACAAACACGATCGATGCGGAATGTTACGCCATCGAACTGTTACTTGCTCGCGGTGAAACGCAAATTGCAGAAAAACGGACTCAGGCCGTATTCTCGGCAATTTTAGTAATGTTTAATGCGCAGACAGATGTCTCCGGGTATACCGCAAGTCTTATGGCAGCAGATGCGGTGGCGGACCATCTTTCCCGATCAGTATCATTTCGTTCAATATGCCGGTCACAAGAAATAAAACCGGTTTTTTTCGCAGTAATCTCATCAATGGAAACATCTTTTGATACATCGGTCGACCTTGAGATCGGCGTTATGAAGGATTTTATCGCAGAACCGGTAAAAGGCACGTATTTATTTACGGGCGAAACCCCTGCGGCACGAAGAATGAAAATATTGTATAATTACGGTGGAAGATGGCCATTTACCTCTCTGCCGGTCTCTCAGAAGATTTATGACGATCACGGCAGATATTTGAAAAGCGCCGCCGCCGTTGAGTATTGGAACATAGATTCGGTTAAACCCGCCGAGGATCGAAAGACAGTCTGGAACACATGGTTCTATAATCCGTTTGGTAATTATCTCACGTCGCCACTGCCCGTGTATTCCTTTGTATTTGAACGAAAGGCGTTGGTCACATCCAAAATGCAGTTATTATATTCAATTATGTTTGAGGACGGGGTCATGCCTTCACATGATCCGCTGACCGGCAACAAGTACATTATTGTCAATGAAAAGGGCGCGTCCTATATTATGTCCGGTTATAAAGACAGATCGGGAATTTGTCCGGTGAAGATCAAGCGCTGATTTAATTCCAGCGCAGCATCAGCAACGTCTTATTCTGTAACGCAATTGCGTAAAAACAATTTTTTTCCGGCGAGAAACGAATACTTCCGACAGCATCGAATGCGTTTTTGAAAACGGTTTTCCCGTCGCGGTAAATATTCCATACACCGTTTATTTTGCCGGCATAGGTACAACTGTTGCCGTTACCCCATACAGGCGCGGACACTGCCTCAAACGCGCTGCTGCGCACTTTGTCGATGATTATAAATGCTTTGTCGGGAGTCAGCGCTCGGTATGCGCAATGTAGGGAATCATTGCTGAATGCGACCGCATCGATGTTATCAAAAAGATCCCCCCGTAAACCGTCCACAACGGCAAAGCGCATGAAGTTTTCCTGGGCCGCATATGCCACGCGTTTATTGTCGGGAGAAACCGTGCAGCCATAGACATAATCAAAGCCGGGTCCTTTTTTACCGTTGACGATCAAAAACCATTTCGTATATTCCCGTGCAGGATAGATCACCGATTGTCCGAAATGAACCGGTGTGCCGACCGCGTCCCATAATGGGAGTTTTTCGTCGTCATATACAATGAACCATTTATCGCCTTGTGCCGCGGGATATGCATGATGTTTGCCGGTTACATCGAATACCGGAGTGTCCGCATCTGAAAACGGTCCCGCTTGTACCGTATCGATGATCACGAAAAAGTCGGGGAATTTTTTGGTCACATAGGCCGGTTTGTTGTCTGGTGAAAAAACAGGCCATCCCGCAAAGTCCCAATCTTCTCGTTCTTCGCCATCCAAAACGATGAACGAACGACGATTTTGCCGTGCCATATATGCATGATGTTTCCCGTCGGGGCTGAACACCGGAGCTCCCGCCTCAGAATAGGTCGTCTCAAAGATACCGTCGATGCATGCGAACCATTTTCCTGATTTTTGCGCGGTATATGCCGCTTTCCCGTCGGCCGAAAAAGACGGGCTCAACAATACCATGTCAAATATCGGTTGCGCCACGCCGTCGGAAATCACTTGTTTTTTTTTATTGCCTGCCTGATCGGGAAGTTCCAGCAATGCAAACCAATGATCTCCGCCGTTTGTGACGGATGCCGCGAGCATCACCGCCGGAGCGTCTGTCTGAAATACCGTTTTTTGTTTTTTTACACAACCGACTGTGAGAACAACGGTGAGGATCAGAAACAACGGGGCTACTAATTTCATAAACCATCCTGCATACGGTTGAGTTTTAATTTTTCTGTTCAATTTCCACTTCAAGGCCACCGATCCATTTCGCAACGATATTATATACGAATGCACCGATAGCTCCTGAAATAAATCCAAGAATTCCGTAAAAAATCGGCATAATAATCGGCATTAGTACAAAAATTACGGCTGGGAAATTCGACCCGAACTCATGCGGTGCGGCCAATGCAATAAAAAAGCCTATTATTCCGTACAATACGCCGATGATCAACCCTAAAATTGCCAGCACAACAGCTTGAATTTTTGCACAAGACAGTACCCCGATTTTCTTTACTACCATCATAATGACCTCCCGGTAAGTGAGCGTTTTCCTACGCGTGTATTTCTATCAGTTTAGCGTTTCGGACAGCATTGTCAAGCGCACATATTTTCAGATGGAAATTTCTAAACGGCATGCTATACTCATCATGTTGGGTCATTCGGTTGAGAACGTTAGTTGAAAGGAGAGCTATATGGCAGGCACACCGAAATTTGAAGTGTACAAGGATAAAAAAGGTGAGTATCGTTTCCGTTTGAAAGCTGCGAACGGACAGGTCATTGCTACAGGTGAAGGTTATTCCACCAAAGCCAACTGCCTTGCAGGTATCGAGTCCGTTAAGAAAAACGCAAAAGATGCCGAGATCGTAGACGAGGAATAAATGACCGCTGCCGGCGCCGCGTGTGCCGGCTTTTTTTGTTTTTTTTAAATCGTTATTTTTTATTAATAAACTGAAATTGACGTAAGCGATTCTTCTATGTATAATCCCGATGTAAAAAACAAGGAGGTGCTGTATGGCAAAAAAAGACGCATCAGTAAAGAAAGAGACGCTTGCCTTTCAGGCCGAGACGACAAAGCTCCTGGACCTTATGATCCATTCGATCTATACCCATAAGGAAATATTCCTGCGTGAGCTCATCTCGAATGCGTCCGACGCTCTCGACAAGATCCGCTTCATGTCGTTGACCGACAAAACCCTACTTGAGGACGACGGTGATTTTCGCGTGTTCATCGAGGTCGATAAGAAGGATCGTACACTTACAATCACAGACAACGGTATCGGTATGACACGGGAAGAAGCTGTGCAGAATTTGGGAACTATCGCCAAGTCAGGTTCAAAGGCATTTATTGAAGCGTTGCAGAAAAAAGATAAATCATCCGGCGACGTAAATCTTATCGGCCAATTCGGCGTGGGTTTTTATTCCGCATTTATGATAGCCGAATCCGTGCAGGTTATCACTCGCGCTCCGAATTCCGAAGCCGTTGTCTGGGGATCAAAAGGTGACGGACAATTCACCATCGAAGCCGGTGAGCGTGAAAAACGAGGCACGACCATTATCCTTACCGTTCGCAAACCGGAAAAAGACGAAGAAGACGTGTATTCGGAATATCTCGATGATTGGAAGATCGAAAGCCTTGTGAAAAAATATTCAGACTATATCCGCTATCCGATAGAAATGGATTTCACGAAAGAGGAGATCCCTAAAGATGAAGAGGGAAAACCGATAAAAGACGCCAAGCCTGAGACCGTGATCGAACGTAAGACGATGAATTCGATGGTCGCGTTGTGGGAACGTTCAAAGGCTGATGTAAGCGCTGATGAATACAATGACTTTTACCGTTCCGGTTTTCACGGATGGGATGAGCCTTCTGAGGTGATCCATACAAAAGTAGAAGGCATTGCAGAATATACGGCATTGATCTTCATTCCGTCAAAAGCGCCGTTCAATTTTTTCACTAAAGAATATAAACGCGGCTTAAAATTGTATTGTCGCAATGTGTTCATCATGGAAAATTGTGAGGAGATACTTCCCGAATACCTCGGGTTTATAAAAGGTCTTGTGGACTCTCCCGATTTTCCGCTCAATATTTCCCGCGAGATACTGCAGCATACGAAAGTGCTGAAAACGATCGGCACCCATGTGGAAAAAAAGATCATTGATGCACTCAAAACCATGCAAAAAGAGAATCGAAAAAAATATGAAGATTTCTTCAATGAGTTCGGGCCAGCCATAAAAAGCGGTGTCTATACTGATTTCGGCGCAAACAAAGAAAAGCTGGAAGACCTGCTCATGTTCCCGTCGTCGTTCAACCCCGATTCCATGGTCACGTTGGCTGAATATGTCGAACGCATGAAAGACAAGCAGGATGCTATTTACTACATCACTGGAAAAGACCGGGCATCGGTAGAACGTCTGCCGCAGATGGAGCTGATCCGTGAAAAAGGGTATGAGGTGTTGTATCTTCTGGACCGTGTTGATGAGTTTACCCTTGAGGCTTTGCGCGAATACAAAAAGAAACCGCTCAAATCCGTAAGCCGCGGTGAGTTTGATACTCCGGTCAATGAGGATGAGAAAAAAGAACATGAAAAACTGCAAAAGGATAATGAGTCACTGCTTAAAGCGTTGAAAGAAGCGCTGGGCGATCGCGTTGCAGACGTGAAATTATCACATCGGTTGAAAACAAGCGCAGTGTGTATCGTCAGCGGCGAGGGCATCAGCCTGAATATGGAGCGTGTTCTGGAAGAAGCGGGACAAGTGCCGCATATGCCGATGAAAGCGCAGAAGATCCTCGAGCTTAATCCTGATCATGCGCTGTTCTCGGTGCTTTCAAGCGAATTCACAGCAAACGGCATCTCTGAGCAGATCAAAGAATATGCCGAGCTTCTGTATGATCAGGCGCTGATCATGGAAGGAATACCGGTAAAAGATCCTGTGGCATTTGCCAACCGTGTTGCAACACTTATGGTGAAGGCAAAACCGTAAATTATATAATCGTACCAATTGTATTGAAAAAGGCGGGAGAAACCCCGCCTTTTTTTATTAGAATCCTACGGGACGCAATTTTTCAATGATTTTGGTCGATACCCAATAGATGGCTGAGTTGCCGTTCTGAGGTTCGTTGTTCATAGCTAAAAGCATTTTCATGGTCACGGGGCTTTTAACCGAATTACTCATGGTGGAAGCGAAGAAGAACCATTTGCCGTCACGGGAAATATACGGCGATACCGCTTGTGCGCCCGGTTTGTTCACAATGTTTCCAAGATCGATCGGCTCACTCCAGGTGTCGTCTTTTTTCCTGAAGCAAACGTAATAATCCGATAAACCGATTTTTCCTTCAATGGTTGCCGAGCAAAAAATAATATAGCTCTCATCGGGAGCAATACAAGCGTTAAACTGCGATGCAGTGGGATTAACTTGTTTCGGGAGCAGTTCAGGTTCCGAATACGCACCGTTCACACGTTTGGAACGATAAATGAGTGTGCTGCGTGTGCCGGTTTTTTGACGGGAGAAGTAGAGCGTGCCGTCATTTGTCACCGATGGGAAAAATACCCCATCACCGTTGTTGATCACTGCCGGCAACGGATAGGGTTCTCCCCATGTACTTCCCTGACGATCCATCGCCCAGATATTCTGATACTGCCAGCCCGGTTTATAGTCCTGTCCGGGAAGGGGGCGTGTCGATAGGAAATACAGATTATTACCGTCCGGCGTTATATGAGGTTCGACATCCATGTAATCGGCATTAGACGAATAGGGAGCTACTTCAGGAGCTGTCCATTTCCCGTTCAATTTTTTTGAGAAGATTATTTTTGAAAGTTTATTACCCATTACAGTGTAATATAATTCTGTACCGTCGGGTGTGATGGCCATATCGCGCACATATAAGGCATTGGATATTACGCCGGGGGCAAACAAAACCGGTTCTTCACCCGGATACGGTTGGCCGAAAAATTCGGTACCGGTATTTTCTTTTGCAATTAATACTGTTATAACGATCAATACGGTCATGAGCATAGCAAATCTGATCTTGGAGTTATTTTTCATAAGTTCCCCCTTCGTATAAAACGATACCGACCGTAGTATACCCATACGATCGATATCGTTCAATGTATTTAAAAACAATGAACTTTATTTTCCTTCAAGCTCTTTAATTGCAGCCAGAATTGCAGGATGGTTTGGTGATAATTCAAGAGCTTTTTTCATGGTTTTCAGGGCTTTTTTCTTATCACCTTGTTGTATTTCGTTTTTACCGATCCAGTAATATGCATAAAAAGCATATTGGCTTTTGGGGAATTCCTTGAGAAATAATTCAGACATCTCTGCGCATTCGGCAACCTTACCTTTTGATTTGATCAGATACGTGATATTAAAAAGTATTTCTTCTCTGTTTGCATCAGAAAACTCAGGATCCTTTTTAAACGGAATAAATGCTTTGGTCATTTCTTTAATGCCGCCTTTTTTATAGGCCTCGTAAAGCGGTTTATACGCATCCTTTTGAACTGCCGGAGGCGTAATTTTACCTGATGCAATTTCGTAATCTTTGATCACTCTGTCTATATAATCATTTAATTTTGTCCACGGTGTTTCATAGGAAGCATAGTTTTTTATCTGCGGGTCATTTTTAATTTCATCACTCTTTTTACCTGATTTATAAGCGCTCAATATCATCTCGTGCAGATCGGCTATTTCCTTATAACTCTGTTTGTAGTCTGCCATAGTTGTCTTTACGCCGTGTCCACCGACAACGACCGTATCATCGGGAAGTATGGCAAGGAGTTTTTTTACATTATCAAGCAGTGTAATCGCGCTGCAGGTTGGATTGACCCAAGGAAGATGTTTCCCGAACATGACCAATCCGCCGGCATAGATAACTTTCGATTTTGTAAACCAGATAGCTATATCGGAATCATCGTGGCCACCGGGGAGAGGGATTATGCGTATTTCATCGCCGTTAAAATAAAGTGTGAGCGGGGAAGCATCGATTTCTATATCGGCAAGAATATATGAAGGATAATCTTGGAACACATTCGTTCCGGTTGTTATTTGTGTGCGGAGAATTTTATGGGCTATTATGATCGGATCTGCCCCGAAGGCGATATTACCCTCAAAATGTTCATTATGCCCGTGAGAACTGATTATAATTTTGGGATTACCTTTACCAAATGCCTGAATTTCTTTTTTTAAGGCTTCGGCGTTGGCGGCAGCAACGGTATCCACAAGCAGAATCCCATCATCACCCGCTGAGACGAGAAGGGATACCGGTGAGGGAGTTTTATCAACAAAAAAATACAGTGAATCAGACAATTTTTCTTGTTTGAAAACCGACTCAGTTTGTGCATACACGAGCGATAGCACGATGCCCAAGCAAACAAGGAGTGAAACCAAACTCTTTTTCATAGAAAGCCTTCCTTTCATCATCCGGATTTGTTCACCGGATCGACCGGTTTATACGAGTTCAACTAACCTCTTCGTTAATAATATACAAAAAAAATAAAAAAGCAATATATATGTTACAATTTTTAAATTTATACCAAGTATTAACTTTTTAAGGCAAGGGGGAAGACCACTTTTTATCAGGGATTGATCGATTGTGAAAAATAGTTCGGGTATAATAATTATTTATATGGTAGGAGGAATATTATTTCGGGAACTTCTTTATGGTCTGGGGTGTTTCATATATACGAACCAACCAACCTCCTTAATAGCCGGATGCCACCCACCAAAACCACATCCGGCTCCTTTCCCAAAAAATAAATAGAATGAAAAGTAAAAAAAAGCCGAGATGCGTTTTACTATCCCGGCCAATGATCATAGACTATTCAACTTCTTTGATTGCAGCTAAAATATCAGGATTGTCCGGTGATAAATCAAGTGCGAGCTTGTAATTTTTCAGTGCGGTTTTTTTATCGCCTTTTTCCTGATAGTTTTTTCCGATATAATAATATCCTAAAAAAGCATAGTAGCTTTTGGGAAAATCTTTAACGAGCAATTCGCATATCTTAGCCGATTCATCATGTTTGCCTTTATCCCAAAAGATCGATCCTATCTGCACCAGGGCATATTCAAAGAATAATGCATCTTTTGTAAAATAGTGTTTTTTTAACGATTGATATTCTTTGACGAGCCCTGTAATACCGTTGGTTTTATATGCTGCATACAACGGTGTGTATAAATAATTCTTTTCCGGTTTGGGGATATTTCCAAGATGGATATTAATATCCCGTATCAGGAAATTGACCCATCCTTTCAACGATGTAAATCCTTCGCCGTATGATGTAAAGGCTTTTAGCCGTTCATCCGATACTATTTCCTCAGTCTTTTTTCCGGCGGAAACACCTTCATTGACTATAGTA
>CAZIJP010000008.1:0-33397 GCA_964539615.1 uncultured bacterium | reverse complement strand
TCAAGTCGCTCCAACGTTACCGGTTTCAGGAGGTAATCTATGCTTTCTGCCTCGAAAGCCTGTACGGCATATTTATTGAACGCCGTCACAAACACGATCACCGGTCTGTATTCAAACAATCCAGCCGCCCTTAGACCGTCGGTCTCGGGCATTTCAATATCAAGGAACACAATATCAGGACGCAAACTGTTTACCATTTCAGCACCGCGTTCGCCATCGAAAGCTTCGCCGATCACCGTTATATCCGCAAACCCTGAAAGCAATCGGGCAAGACGGTCGCGTGCCGCTTTTTCGTCGTCAATTATCACGGCATTAAACATGCGGAAGCTCCATAATAATTATTGTTCCGTTTTCGGACGACTGCATTGAAAATGACGCTTTTTCCTTATACTGTATCGCAAGTCGTTCTTTTATGCTTCTAAGACCGAAACCGTCGCGGACATGCTTCACATCGCAGCCTTTGCCGGTATCGGAAACGGTGACGGTCATGCGGCTTTGCGAGCAGGTTATCATGAGCGTAAGCATTCCGCCGTCTCGTTTTTTTGCTATGCCGTGGATCACGGCATTCTCCACCAAGGGCTCGATCAGTAATGGCGGTATCATCACTGCCCTGCAAACATCTTGGCAGGTGATGGTAAATTTCAAGCGGTCACCGAGGCGTTCCTGTTCTGTCTTTACATATTTAGATATCAGGTCAAGTTCCTGGTGTAACGGGATCATACCTTCTTCAGGGAGATTGAGAACGCTTCTATACATATCAGACAGGTTAAGAACGATCCTCTCTACTTTATCGGGATCACTGTGCGCAAGCTCCACAACGGTATTAAGCGTGTTGAATAAAAAATGCGGATTGATCTTCGCCTGCAGCGATATCAGTTTTGATTGCAATTGCATCTGCCTGAGTTCTTCGATCTCAAGATTTCGTAATTCAAGTTTGCGCTTCGTAAGCTCGAAGATAAAAAACGCGACAAAAACCATCAGCCCTATGATGGTCGAAACGGCAATAATGATAAGATTCGCTTTCAGGGATGACAAATATTTGTAATGAAAAACAAGGGATAGTACAACCATTGCAGCCTCTGTCGCAACCAATGCCGTTGCCATAAATACTAAGCTTGCAGTAACCATTTTTGACATTTTTGAAGCGGGTGACCGCATGACCTTATCAATGAATCGAGCTCCTACATATCGATGTGCGAAGTAATTGAAATTTGAAAAAATGAATGACGGAATGAGAAACAATGTAAATGAGAGCTTATAATTACCTTCTGTTAAATAGAATAAAACAGCCACAGATACGGCTATTACCTGTGCTAAAAAAAAGCTTTTCATCACTGCAATTATTTTTGTCATCATGGTTATCGTCCCCCGCTTTTAGTATAGCAGAATTGTCTGCCTCGTCAAAAGGTAATCCTCAGATCCATTGAAAGGATCGAACCGATAAGCGATTCTCGATATTCGCTGCCCTTTTCTCCGCCCATTGCCATGGCATTCACGGTAAGGCTCATTGAATTGTTCAATGCTATTCCTACTGTACCGATACAGAGCACACTGTGATCCTCCATGTTCATTATCACAATTCCCGATAAATCATAATTTTCAAGTGATCCTGCTGCGCGGATAAATCCGTAATCTCTGAAACGGTATTGTTGCCGAAGCAACGTCCAGATACCGGAACAATCATCAAGCACATCAAAGTCGTCCATGATCCGGTCGTTATTATAGCTGAAATATTCTTTTTCGCGGTCCCATTCCTTTTTTCCGATCCCTGCGTCAGAATGGTACCATTCCGCTATCACATTCACTTGTGCGATGGTAGCGTTCAGACCGGCAACCCACATGATCGGCGCATCGTACTCTTTCATGATCAATCCGTCCGTCCCGTAACTTATATGCGGATCTTCAGCCGAATCGACGCGATGAGCGAGAACGTCTACCGAGCGGCGCCGTACGATTTCTGCATGAACTTCAAGGAAATCGGCAACCGTTGCCGCAGCTGCAGCGCCGTATTCCAATTCTCCGTTTCCGCCGTCATGTATCATCCAATAGGTGTCGATAAAATCAGTACCGGCATAAAAAAGACCGGCATATCCGTAGGTATCATTTTGATAGTATGATAATGCCCCTGCCATAAAATGTTCGGTAAAAATATCCGCCCGTATGCAATCCGTACCGACGTTGGATTTCCCCGCATCGGAAAGGTCCGTAGCGGAACGCGTTGGGATAAAGCTCCCGATCGGATTAAAAAAATATGCCGTGCCCCATTGCAGTAATTTCCGGCCACCGGAAAAACGGAATATTCCTGCATCGACATTAATAAACGCTTCACGCACGGTGGCTGTAACCGGGTTGCCGCCGCCTTGTGAGAACCGCAGGGAAACCGAGCTCATCATGTCTCCATACGCCACGCGAAACTCGGGAATAGCCGCAAATGAAAGTTCGCCGCTGCCTGCATTCGCGCCGAATGGAGGTTTAAAAAGGGAATCACTGTTTTGGAACAGCTCTTGTCCGGAAATACTGAATAAAACCGACCGTTCAAATTGATATTCAGCAGCTCTTGCGTATGCGATCTCACAGAGCAGCAAAGCTACGATAACACAAAAACGGGACATACTCAACCGTTCCATTCCGGCAGATAGGTGACATTGAAGATACGATCAGCTATCTGGCGTTCCTGCAACAGTCCGTAATCCAACGTGGTCCATCTGCCTGTTTTAACGGTATCGATGATCTTTACTTGTGTAAGCCGTGGACGTTCGCCGTTGAGGTCATAAAAGTATTCAGCGCTTTTAAAATGTTTACCCGACAGCAGAAAAAAATCAGCCTTTATCATAATATACGTGTCGGGTGCGACGGTCAGAACGATACGCTGGTATGTAGCAGATTGTTTTTTCGCTCGTAACGTGAGAACAAGATTGTTGCCGGAAGCAGTGGATTCCAGCACCGAATATTCCTGTGAAAATGCAATCTTTGCCACATCACCGTTGGATGCCTGCCCCATCAGCCGCTGTTGCGGTGTGATGCGTATTGAGCGGTGCGACCCCGGAAGGCATGTCCACATGTCATTTTCCTTCATGAGGATCTTCATCTTTTTATTTTTTCCTTCCCGACAAATCAGCACGCTTTTTTCATACCCGCTAAAATACGAATCATACACAGCACGATCAATCTTACCCTTGTCATCATGATCGGTAATCGTGATCTTCATATAGTAACTCGCTGCAGTATTACGGGCTCCGTCAATCTTTTCAAGAATATCCTCTGCCTGCAGGTAAAAAAATAAACCGGCGACAGTAAACAAAAAAGTAATAATCACTCTCATACATACCTCCGTAATCCGTCGGCAATATTCTGACGCACCATTTTAAAAGCAGGCGCGATCGCTGATGCGGTAACAACTACAATCGTACCGATGGTAACCGCGATATAATTTGAGCTTACATTTCTCAATCCCAACTCATATCCCCGTTCTGATCCCGGAGGAGGAGGCATTACAAGTTTCATCGCATTTATCATTTCCGATATGCCATATTCGCTTATTACGGCAATTATCACACAGGCTAGCCCAAGAAAAAGACTTTCCATGAGTATCAACAACAATATCTTATGCTTTCCGGTTCCCAACGCACGCAAAGCGGCAAATTCTCCCGTTCTTTCCAAAACTGACATTAACTGTGTGTTCATACTTGAAAACCACACCAGCATCACGAGAACAACAGTCAAAAAACCAATGATCTGATAAAAGAAATTCACAACCTGCCTGTACATCATGGCAAGCGATTTCCATTCACGAAGTTTCAACCCGCCCGGAAGCATCGGAAGCGTAGATGCAATGGTTTTCTCGGTATCAGAGGTATCGTATACGGTAACGATCAACTTTTGCACTTTAGCAGTGTTCATAAGCGACTGCGCTGTTTTTATATGCATGCACACATACCGTTTACTTATCTCGCTGACAAATCCGCCTGTCACGGCAATGACCGGTACATCAATGGCATTGAGCGCACCTTGTTCGGTATTGGTCATCACGGTCACGGTATCTCCGATCTGCACATTAAGATATTCCGCCAAACGTTTTCCCAAAATGACACCATCGTTATTTGCAGCAAGCGCTTCATATGGTTTTGCATTAATGAACACGCTCCCCCGGGTGATGATATCTTCAGGTATGACGGCATTGACCATTACACCCTGCGTCCTCTCGCCGGAAGATATCAATCCGTTGAATTCAATTTCCGGCATGACTGCTGCAACGGATTGCTGTGCCCGAATTGTATCGGCAAGCTTTTCCCAATTTTCTAAAGCGTTTTGTAAGGGTTCGTCTCCGCTATCTTTCCAAAATGCTTCCGTAGCTATCTGAAAATGCCCGGTCTCCGTTCGAATCGTACTTTCTCCGAGCCCCCATTTAACATACTCAACATAACCGAGAGCAAGCAGCAACATAATCATTCCAGCAATAATCATCGCAGATGTTAAGAATGTACGTCGTTTATTGCGCAAGAGATTTTTTATGGCAAGAATGGTCATTTCTCCTCCTTAATTTGTCCGTCATGCAGCAGTATAACACGATCGCCCAAACCGATAACGATCGGATCGTGCGAGGCGATGATACATGCCGTATCGTTTTCATGACTCAACTCTTTTAGCAACTCGATAACAACCGCTCCGTTATGTGAGTCAAGATTCGCGGTCGGTTCATCGGCCAGCACCATGGCAGGTCTTTTTACCAATGCGCGGGCTATCGATACGCGCTGTTGTTGACCGCCCGACAATTGGGCCGGACGGTGATGCCGAAATTCCCACATTCCGACACGGTGTAAAAGCATCTCGATACGTTCGTTCTTTTCTTTCTTTGAGATGTTGATCAATGATAGCGGATATTCCACATTCTCATACGCGGTAAGCACAGGAATGAGATGAAACTGTTGAAATATAAACCCGATCATATCTTTGCGTAACGTCGTTCTGGCGCTTTCCGTCAGCGAACCCATGTCGGTGCCATTGATATGTATCGTACCTTCGCTCGGACAATCAATCAAACCGATCAGATTCAACAATGTGCTTTTTCCGGATCCCGAAGGGCCGGCCAATACCGTCAATACGGATGAAGCGATATCGGTCGACACACCATTCAGTGCGGTAACTTCGGTTTTCCCGAGAGGATATTTTTTATGTACGCCGACACATTGGACTGTTTGTGTTTTCACGGCGATCACTTCACACCTTCCGAATTCACGGATACTTCCTTTTCAGCCATTTTCCCAAACCGGCTATCCTTATTGAGGGCAATACACTTTTGGAAAGCGTCTTTTGATTTGTCAACATCGCCGTCACGCTGATAATTTTTCCCCATATAGTAATACACCAACTGACGAATCGCTTGCGCATACGCCGCGGCATTGCGCGTGTCCCCGTAAAGGCTGCTGTCAGGATGTGCTATGAAATATTCATCTTTTTCTTTTTCTATAACAGTTACAAGTAATTCGAAATCCGAACGGGATGCCTGCCCTTTCTTAAGCATCTCCGGCATATAAAAATACGTGATCCCGCGTTCGATACGCATGAGATAATCATTAGGACTGTTTTGAACCGCTTTATCCATATACTGCATGCCCTTATTTGTCCATTTCATTTTATCCCAGTTTTCTTTCGCATCACGGGCTTCCATAAGATACGCTTCGCCTAAAAGCATTTGAGCAAAAAGATTATCCGTATGTTCTTCCGTATACTTCTCTAACGTCGTGACTAGTTCCTTTTGAGCGCTTGCATCTCCGTTACGGGATTTTTGTAAAAGCTGATATGCCGGGACCAGATCGGATACTGCGAACACACTTACCGCCACCATCACCGTTACCATCATGACACCTACAACCTTTTTCATATTGTCCTCCTTTTTTATGACAAGGTATCTATCCCTGTCCGACGAAGTATACGTATGGCCGCAGTAAAAAAAACACCTCCGATGACGAACGGCCCCGTACAGCTGACGAACGGTATAACACAGATATTCGTATATCATAATTCCTCTGGTGCAACATAGATCCGTTTCACGTGTATATATAATAAACCGATAAGGAGGAAGGGAATTATGATGAATCTTGTACGTTTTTCTATTGTAACCTGTCTGTTAGTCGCATTGTCGGTATCAGTTTCTGCCGGCACTCAGGGTGATCTAAAGATCCCCGATGTGAAATATTCAACCATGACGCTTGATAATGGATTGAGGATCTTTGTTCTTGAAGATCATAAAGTGCCGTTGGTTAATTTCGCGGTTTGGTACAAAGTCGGTTCTATCGATGAGCATGAAGGTATTACTGGCATATCGCATATGTTGGAACATAATATGTTCCATGGAACGAAAACTACCGAAGCCGATTTTGTCCATACGATGGTCAAAGATGTCGGCGGACAAAATAATGCAGGCACATTTTTTGACTACACGATGTATTACGAGAATGTGCCAACGGCAAAACTGGAATTAGCGGTGGCCATGGAAGCCGACCGCATGCGTAATCTTCTGTTACCTGATGATAAATTTGAGAGCGAGCGTCTTGTTTTGATGCAAGAACGCCGTCAACGCGTTGAAAACCAGATGTTTGCATCGATCATGGAAGAAATCCGCGCATTGTCATTTGAGCAACACGGGCTACATCATGATATTTGTGGTTGGATGAAAGATCTGCAGTCGATCACCCATGATGATCTGGTAAATTACTATACAACATTCTATGCGCCCAACAATGCCGTTGTGATCGTATCAGGCGATGTTAAACCGCAAAAAGTATTCGATCTGGTGAAACAATATTTCGGAAGTCACAAACCTCAGGAAATTAAACGTACTGTCGTGACTGAGCCGATACAAACCAAAGAACGAATCGTCACCATTGAAAAGATCACCCAAGTACCGTACATCATTGATTATTACAGGCTTCCTGCAGGAAATAATAAAGATTACGTTGCTTTACAATTTTTATTAACGATATTGATCAATGATCCGAATTCCCGTATCAATACGGAATTGATGAAAACAAAGCAGAATATCATGGGAGCATTCGGTTATGCACTCGGTCTGCGCGACGCAGGATTCTGTATGATCGGGTTTGTGCCGAACAGCGTTGATAAGATCGAAGAAGTAAAACAAGGCTATGAAGCAGAATTGAAAAAACTTATTGATAATGGCATAACGGATGAAGAATTGGCAAAGGTAAAAAAGTCGATATTGAAAAATACGATCTTCACGCAAAAAAGCACTGAAGCTATTGCTCAAGAAATGGCTCAAAACATCATCCGCTATGACGATCCTGAGTTTTATAAAAAACAACTTCAATGGGTAAAAAATATCACCAAAGAAGAGATCATTGCCGCGGCGAAAAAATATCTTGTACCGGAAAACCGTACTCGCGGCATAGTTTTACCGAAAGTTGAAAAAAAAGAAGAGCCGGTAAAAACAGAAACCGATAAAAAGCAATCCAATGAGAAAAAAGGCAAATGAGGTGACAGATTATGAAAAAACTATTTACGGTAACCCTACTTTTATTGGTATTCTGCCTGAGCGCTTGGGCTGAAGCCGATTTCTCCCGTGCTCATTTTGAAACACTGTCGAAAAGTAAAAATGTCGTACCTGTCATACCGGTACCAAAATATGAACGTTTCACGCTTGATAACGGCATGGTCATCTTCCTTGCTGAAGACCATGAGCTTCCGATATTCGAAATTTCCGGATATATCCTTGGGGGATATATGCAGGAAACCGCGGATATAGCGGGTATCACACCATTCATGCTTGGCATGATGACCACCGGTACGAAATCAATGGATGAGAAACAATATGCAAATTATGCTTTGCTGAACGGTTTACGTCTTGGATTTAATACAAAAAATGATTACATCGAAATCAATGCCAATTCTCTGATCGAAGATTCGGATACGCTTCTTGCATTTATCAAAGAAACATTGACCAATCCTGATTTTAACGGTACCTATTATAAAAGAATTCGACGCAACACGTTGCGCGGGCTAGATCAAGCCATGACACAAGATAATCAGTTGATTAATATGTATTTCTCAAAAGCGGTTTTCGCAGATCATCCGTATTCGTTTAATGCTGATATTAATCTGCAAAAGAAATCGTTTGAAAACATGACCCCGGAAAAACTTCAACAATATTACAACCGTACGATCGGTCCGGAAGTCGTTTATCTTGCCATTACCGGCGATTTTAAAAGCGCCGAAATGAAGAAAAAATTGAATGCGGTTTTTTCCGATTGGAAAAAAGCAAACATTCAGCTTCGCTCCGATACAATGCCTGACATAAAAAACTCTTATGGTAAAGTGATCATCATCAACAAGCCGGATGCAACCCAAGCAAAGGTCCAAATGGGATATGATTTCTACGGCTATTCATTTAAGGATGCTATCGCTTTTAATATGGCAAACCGTATTTACGGATACAATTCGATCTTCAGCACACGACTGGGACAAAAACTCCGTGTCGAAAAATCGTTGGCGTATGATGTTACGGCCAATTACAATTATTCTAAAATCGGCGGAGAATATCATGTCTTTACAGAGGTAAAACCCGAAAGCGCGCTCGATGCGGTTGAGATGATCAAAGGCGAGATGCAGAAAATACGATCCGAAGCACCCTTTAAAGACGACGAATTGTTCAGCGTGATCAATTTCTACAATGCACAATATCCGACCAATTACACCGATGTGCTGTCTGTGCTTGATGATATACTGTTCAATGCTGAGATCAGAAAACGCGGCGCAGAATATACGAACTCGTTTATCAAACAATACAATGCATTGAAAACAAAAGATATCCAAGCCGCTTTTACCGCCAATACCTATCCAGATCGTTTCATTACGGTCATCATCGGTAAAAAAGAGCTTATCGCCCCGCTATTCGAACAAAAAGGATATAAGGTCGAAATTGTTGAAATTCAATGATCTGTTCATATGAACTAACTATAAAAGGGAGGCTTAGGCCTCCTTTTTTTATGGCGCAAGCAGTGATAACGGATACACGGGAATGTTTCGGATTATAAAAAAACGGTAATTACTATCAGAAGTATGATCGGCGCTTTCCGAAACTGCGGTAAAACAATCTTCTTGCCCGTGATAGTTCGCAATAAATAGACACCCCACATAAAAATAAGATACGGCAAAAATATGACCGTTAGGATATTATGATCGATCGCCTGCACGATGTGCCCTCCCGATAAAGCATGTAACGCCCGCAGCGTGCCGCACCCGGGGCAATAAAAATGGGTCAGGGTACGAAATGGGCATTCCGGATGCCAGGCTGCGCTTTCGTTGAAAAAATACGCCGCGATTATAACTATGGCACAAGGCGCGATCAATAGAAGCAGAATTGTTAAAACCCGCATATGTCGTTTAACGAGACATGCCGGAGCATGTTCCGATGCAATACAATATTGTTACCACTATACCGATCCAAAATGATAAATCCACCCAATATTTGGCTTTTCTTGACGATTCTATAGCTTTATCATAATCGCCTGATCCAACAGCCGAGCTTGCTCCGGCGGCATGAACTATCGCAATAATTCCTCCAATTTGACAACAAAATATTGTAACCAATATAGCTTCGGTAAGATACGTTTTAATATTTTGGGAATTAGTATACATACCGGAACCGGTCCTTTTTGATTCCTGCACATCAGCTCCGCAATAGACACAATATTTAACAGTATCGTCAATCTGTTTTCCGCATTTTGTACAGAACATTTCCTACCTCCGTTTTTCTGAATACTACCATGTGTTTTTATAAATATCAAGACAATTCTTAGTAATTGTCGGATAATACAATATAAGTAGCGATTGATTTAGAGACCTTTGCCGTTACTCCTCGCATACTTTGGATCTTACTCTTAAAAAAACGCATGTTATCGTTATTTTATGGCATTTTGACAAATCGTCAGTATAATACCGCCAAGCGAAATAAAAGGAGGAAGTTTTATGGCTGCTTTTGTAAGAATGATTCTCAGCTCGGTTATTGTCTTATTTTCATTCACTGTATTGCACGCTGCAGATACGCAGGTGACCATCCCGGAAATAAAATATTTCCAGTATAAACTGGACAACGGTCTTCGTATCATTATTCTCGAAGACCACAAGATCCCGATGGTAAACTTTGCCGTTTGGTATAATGTAGGCTCTATCGATGAACCCGAAGGAATAACTGGAATTTCGCATCTTTTAGAGCACTCCATGTTTCATGGGACGAACGCTTTGGCAAAAGACGATTCATGGACGGTCATGAAAAAGGTCGGCGGTTCAAATAATGCCGGCACCTTCTATGACTATACGACCTATTATGAGACTGTACCTTCTGCAAAGCTTGAGCTTGCCGTCGTCTTTGAGGCCGACCGTATGCGCAACTTGAATCTTGTTCCGGATGAATTTACCCGTGAAAAAAATGTTGTCATGCAGGAACGCCGCCAAAGTTTGGAAGGCAATTTCTTTCGTTTTGCCATGGAAGAGATCCAGGCGGATGCATTTCAACAACACGGCCTTCATCATCAGATCGTCGGATGGATGAAAGACCTCGAAGCGATCACGCTGGATGATCTGAAAAATTATTATACACGCTACTATGCTCCGAATAATGCGATCGTTGTCATTTCCGGCGATGTAAAACAAAAAGAAGCCCTTACTTTGGTAAAAAAATATTTCAACGATTACAAGCCACAAGAGATCGTCAGACCGGCTATCGTTGAACCGATGCAGACCTCAGAACGTTTTAAACGTATCGAGAAGATCACCAACACCCCGATCGTAATAATGTACAACAAGATACCTGCCGGTAATCATAAAGATCAAGTGGCATTATCAACATTATTGACCATTCTGGTGAACGACACCAACTCTCGCGTTAACTTGAAATTGAAAAATGAAAAACAGATCATCATGCAGGCTTTTGCATATAATCTCGGACTTCGCGATACCGGGTATGCAATGATCGGTCTTGTGGCCAACGCAAGCAAAGATGCCGGAAGGACAGATGACCAGGTGCTTGATGAAGTGAAGATTGCTTATGATGCCGAAGTCAAAAATTTGATCGAAAACGGCATTACCGACATTGAGCTGCAAAAAGTAAAAAAAGATGTTATAAAATCAATGGTCTATGCAAAGAAAAATACTGAAAGCAATGCCGAAATGATCGCTCTCAGTTATTTGCGCTATAATGAACCTGATTTTTATAAAAAGGAATTACAATGGTTCAATGAATTGACGAAAGAAGATATCGTAAAAGCCGCAAAGAATTATCTTATGCCTGAACAACGTACGGTCGGGTATATCGTGAAAAAAACGGAACCTGTCGTGGAAGAAAAAAAAGACACGAAAACCGATACTAAAAAAGACGGAAAAAAAGGGAAATGAGGTGAGCTGCCATGAAAAAATATCTATCTTTACTAGTCATCCTTTCAATTTCTATTCTCTTCGCAACGGCCGCTGAAATCACAAAAGAGCTCTATCAGCAGCTGTCACAGAACAAAAATAAAATTCCGGTCATTCAGATCCCGAAGTATGAAAAGATGGTGTTGAGCAACGGGCTTACCGTCTATCTTGCAGAAGATCATGAGCTTCCCGTAATCGAAGTCACCGGCTATATAAAAGGCGGCCGCATGCAGGAAACCACCGATACCGCAGGCATTACCGATTTCATGCTTTCCATGATGAATATCGGCACAAAGAAAATGGATGAAAAAACATTTGCCGATTACAAAGCACTTAACGGCGTATCGTTCGGTTTGGGAGCAAATGTCGATTACCTTACATTCAGCGGTAATGCGTTGATGATCGATGCTGAAGCATTGCTGAGCGTTATGTCTGATGTCATGCAGGATCCGAATTTTACCGCACCTTGGTTCAAACGTATCAAACGAAATAATCTGCGCGGCATTGATCAATCCAAAACACAGGATGCATCGCTTTTAGGTTGGTACTACAGCAAAACGCTGTATCCGAATCATCCTTATTCATTTGATGACGATCTTGATCTACTGGGAGCTTCATATGCTGCCATGACATCGGAAAAACTTCAGGCACATTATGACGCCACGATAGCACCGAACGTAACGATCATGACATTCGTAGGAGATTTCAAGATCAAAAAAATGAAAAAACTAATCGTAAAATATTTTGAAACATGGCAAAAAAAGAATGTCCCGATCAAAGAAATTAAAACTCCGGACATTACCGCCAATTTCGGTAAGATCATATTGGTAAACAAACCCGACGCAACTCAGGCAAAAATCAAAATGGGCTATTCGTTCTTCGGCTGGGATTTCCCTGAAAGAATCCCGTTTTTAATTGCAAACCGAATTTATGGAAGCGGTGATTTCGAATCCCGCCTCATGAAAAAATTGCGTGTTGAAAAAGGTTTTGTCTATTCGGTGTACGGCGATTTCAACAGCATGAAATCCGGCGGCGATTATTATGTATTCACAGAAGTGAAACCTGCAAATACATATGAGACCTACATGACCGTCAAGGATGAAATGAATCAAATAAAATCATTAAAAACCTCGTTGACTGCTGTCGAACTGGCTACTATGGTCAATCTGTATAATGCACAATTTCCTGCATATTATAAGGACGTAAGCACGGTGCTCGACAATGTTGTCTTCAATACCGAGATCCGTCCGCGCGGTAAGAATTACCTTAATGATTATATTAAAAAATATAATAGCCTTACGGCCGATGAAATCCAAACTGCATATGGCAAATTTACCTACCCTGATCGCTTTGTAACGATCATTATCGGTAAAAAAGAGGATATCCTTCCGCAATTCGATGCTAACGGCATTACAGTTGAGGTTATAGAAATCCAGTAAATATCGGATAAATCTGTATTTTCAGGCAGGCTTCGGCCTGCCTATTTTTTCACTGTTTTCCAAAATCACCGCTTCACTCTCTGAAGAACATGAAAAGAGCCGTAAGGGATGATTTTGATATAAATAACGCACAAAACGTATTGACTTAAGCGTGTTTTTCACCTACTATACGGCTGACGATATGAGGAAGCTTATAGTATTTACCATTCACATTATTGTGGCCGTTTATCTGACTCAAGCCGAAGCCATCGACTGGTCGGAGAACTATTTCCCCTTTGATACTGCAGCGATGGGCACCGGCGGTACTTTTACCCGAACGGTTTTTTCACAACGGCTTTCTCCTGCATTATCTGAAAATGATGAATACGCCGCATCAACAGCTTTTCTACCGGATATTAATGTGTATTATTTTGCCGTTTCGAAATATGACATCACTGCCGATCTGTTTTATTACCGATGGGGTAAAGAAGACTGGCGGGACGAAAACGGCGCTCTCCTGGGAGACTTTTATGCAAGCGACTACTCGTTCTCGCTTGGATATACCAGAACATTCGGCATATTCAGACCGGCGCTGCAAATTCGCTATCAGGTGAAAGAGATAGGCAACACGCAATTCACGGTTTGGAAGATCGCACCTTCATGTGTGGTCTCATATAAAAACATCTTAGCCGGAGCTTCGTGGCTTGATCCGGCAGCAAATATCATATCGGTCTTCGGATCGTATGATGCTCAGTATGCTGAACTCTCCGCCCGGGTTGATTATGACGAAGATATAATTGCAGGGTTCGGTGCAAAAATATTTTTAACACAATCAAGAATTGCATCGGTTTCACTTGGAATGAACGACGGGCATTTGACATCAGGTTTGATCTTGACCAATTCGGCGCTATCATTCAGTTACGGAGTATCATTCATTGAGGAAGGTTTTACCGTACACAATTTTGGGCTTCATTATAGATTACGGGGTGAACAATGAGCATTGAAAAGACAAGAAATTTTTCCATCATCGCACATATCGATCACGGTAAGTCCACACTTGCCGACCGCTTACTCGAGATCACCGGTACAGTATCAAAACGCGACATGAAAGACCAAATCCTCGACAGTATGGACATTGAACGCGAACGCGGCATAACCATTAAGGCACAAGCCGTTCGTATCAATTATAAAGGCTATAAACTGCATCTTATCGACACTCCGGGGCACGTAGATTTCTCATATGAGGTATCGCGCGCACTTGCCGCATGCGAAGGGGCTTTGCTTCTGGTAGACGCGTCTCAAGGTATTCAAGCACAGACACTGGCCAATGCCTATATGGCCGTTGATAACGATGTTACCTTAGTACCGGTTTTAAATAAAATTGACATGCCCAGCGCCGATATAGACGGCACCATAGAAGAACTCATCGGTCAATTTGGATTTGACCCTGATAAAGTTATTCGTGCCAGCGCTAAAGAAGGCATCGGCATTACCGAGATCCTTGATGCTGTAATAGAGCGGGTTCCGCCACCTGAAGGTGATGCCAGCGAACCGCTTCAAGCTCTTATATTCGATTCGCACTATGACCCCTATCAGGGAGTTATTTTATATGTCCGTTTAAAAAACGGCTCTTTAAAAAAAGGCGCTAAGATCCTTTTTATCACCAGCGGTGTTGTACATGACGTTCTTGAGATCGGTATTTTCCATCCGAAACGCAAACCGATAGACATTCTTGAAGCAGGCGATGTAGGATATATCATCGCAGGAATAAAAGACATACGCGATGCAAAGGTAGGAGATACGATCACCACTGCCGGTTGTACCGAAGTTAAACCGCTTCCCGGGTACCGTGATATCCTTCCAATGGTATATTGCGGCCTGTATCCGTCGGAAAATGACGAATATCCCGATCTCCGTGACGCATTGGAAAAACTGCAATTAAATGATGCCGCATTGGCTTTTGAGCCGGAAACATCACAAGCACTCGGTTTCGGATTCCGCGTAGGATTTCTGGGACTGTTGCACATGGAAGTGACGCAAGAGCGGCTAGAACGCGAATTCAACGTCGATCTGGTCATCACTACGCCGAACGTTGTTTACAAAGCATTTTATAAAAACGGCACAGAAGCCGAAATTCATAATCCGTCGCAGATAGACGAGAACAAGCTCGATTATATTGAAGAACCGTTCGTCATGATAGAACTGATGCTTCCTTCCGTATATATCGGACCGATCATGAAATTGTGCATCGATAAACGTGGCATCCATAAAAGCATGGATTATATGACCGAAAAACGTGTTATGATGCGCTTTGAAATGCCATTATCAGAGATCATCTTCGAGTTTTATGATAAATTGAAATCTCTCAGCTCCGGCTATGCATCTATGGATTATCATTATATCGGCCATCGCAGAGCTGAACTTGATAAACTCACCATATTGATCAACGGTTCGCCTGTTGACGCCCTTACGCTTGTTGCACATAAAGAACAAGCATATTACCGCGGCGTTGCAATGGTTCGCAAACTGAAGGAAAACATACCGCGACAAATGTTTGAAGTTATCATTCAAGCAGCCGTAGGCTCGAGGATATTAACACGCTCGACGGTAAAACCTCTCATGAAAGATGTTCTTGCTAAGTGTTACGGCGGCGATGTGTCGCGTAAACGCAAGCTTCTCGACAAGCAAAAAGAGGGAAAAAAACGCATGAAGCGTGTCGGCAAAGTCGATATACCTCAGGAAGCGTTTTTATCGGTCCTTCAACTCAGCGACGACGATACATCCAATTAACAACGGAGGCATCTCATGCAGAGAATGATCATTGCACTCATCGTTATTTCGCTTGTATTGCTGGGCTGTAGCAAAAAAACAGAGCTTTGGAAATTCGATGCCGGCGAGACTGCAAAATTTCAAACAAACCCTGTCTACAGTAAAACGCTTAATGCAGTGATCTTCTGGTCATCCTATTCGACAAAAGATCCCGATAAAAACGACCGTTACGTTATACCCAAAACGAAATCGCCGGGTAACGGCATTCAAATGGAACTCGATAAAAAAATCTATAAGGCCGTATTACGTTCCGTTGATGTTGCTACAGGCAAACTACTGTGGACCTCGCCCGATATTGGCGAATCAGACCAAAACATCTCATCACCCGTTCTTTTTGAAGGGCAGGTATATGTCGGCAGCGACAACGGCAATTTATACGCGCTCAATGAAAAAGACGGTGCTATAGCATGGTCGTTCAATACCGGCAGCTGGGTCTATTCCACACCGTTCGTGAATACCGAATACATAACCTGTGCAAATGAGAACGGCGAATTATACGTATTCAACAGAATTCAGCAACGTCTTATGTGGAAAAAACTGGTCGGTGAGACAGAAAAAACTTGGCCGATAGTCGACGGTATTGTCTATGGCGTTGTCGGAAATATGATAAAAGCTTATGAAGTAAAAACAGGCAAGGAGCTGCCCGGTATCTCAGTGGGTGATAAATATTACGATTTCAACGGCTTGGAACAAAAAGGCGCTCCGATCATTTCTGAATTGATAGTAAATAACGGATTTGCCTATTTCACTGCAGCATCCAATTTTATATATAAGGTCGATCTGAAAGAACGTACGCTCAGCTGGCAATCACAGATAGGAGAAGTCGGGCAATCATCACCTGTTATTACAAACGGTTCGGTGTTCATTGGAACTCGGACACGCGATGTGCTGCAATTGAACGATACTGACGGTTCACTTGTTCGGCAGTACAAGACAGATAATCGCTGGCTTGATTACTCGTTGAAAATGCATAAAGGCGGTCCGGTGAACGGCACAGTGTCGGTTGACAACGGTGTGGTTTATTTTGGTTCATATGATTACGGATTTTATGCCCACGATATCAAAACAGGCAAACGCATATGGAAATATGCTATCAAACATCATATCGACCGCACGAAACCCATTATAACGGATACGCTTGTCATATTCGGGGCCGACAGCCACCACCTTTACGCACTTGAACGCTGATCATCTTCCCGGCTTGTATATTCATATCCCTTTCTGCGATCGAAAATGCCCGTATTGTGCGTTTTATTCTCAATCGGCATGCTCAGATCAAATAAAAAAACAATACCTTTCTGCTGCGATCCGCGATATACAACAACTCCCGCACCATCGGTTTGATACCGTTTATTGCGGAGGCGGTACGCCGTCATCGTTACCGATACAAATAATTAAAACATTCATTGAAGAGCTTTTTACAATAATTGACCAAACGGTGATACGCGAAATGACGATCGAGATAAATCCCGGTCATGTAACGGAATTATACATGAAAGAATTGCAACAACTCGGATTCAACCGTTTCTCGTTTGGCATCCAATCGTTTAATGCTGAAAAACGCACGGCTCTCGGTAGGCTTCACAGTGATAAAGACATCAAAAATATTATTACGATAACCAGCGGATTGACAAATTACTCAGTAGACCTGATGTTTGGATTGGAGACGGACGCCAAGCTGTTGAAAGAGGAATTGGCTGCGCTTACGGCATTACGTCCGCCGCACATCTCACTGTATAATCTGAAGATCGAACCGGGGACACCTTTTGAAAGTGCCGTTGCGAATGGTTCTATCAAAATCGCAGACGACGATGCACAGGCCGATCAATACAACCTTATACGCAAAACATTAACTGAAGCCGGTTACCGGCATTATGAGATATCCAATTTCTGCCTCCCCGGATTTGCGTCAGAACACAATCTGAAATATTGGCGTATGACACCATGGTACGGCATCGGCCCCGGTGCTGCAGGATATAACGGGATTATTTTGAAAACAGTCGGGAAAGACCTATCCGCATATATCAACGGAACGTGTGATTCTCTTACGGAAAATCTCTCAGCTGTTGATATCCGTCGTTATGAGATCATGATGGGGTTACGTACCGACGAAGGTGTTGCACTAACAGACAAAGAAACCGGATCAGTACAAAACGACGACCGCCTGTCTGAATTTATTATTTTTGAAAAAAATAGATTAATGATAAAACAGGATCATTGGTTCGTTTCAAACGGGATAATCGCAGAAGTTTTGGGATCACTCGGTTTGGAATAAAAAAGCGGCAACAGTGAAAGCGCCTGTTACCGCCATTGAAATCCTTTTTAATTATCTGCTTGGTTTATAAATGATCTTCCCCGTCATATCGGCATATCCGATCACGGCATTTTCGGACGAGTTACCGGAACCGAGCATAATGATATCACCGGTGGTCTCTACAAAATCATATTCCGGTTTAATGATAAATTCACCCTTTTTATTGATCGCACCGAATTTTTCATTGACCTTCACAACGGCCACACCGTTTTGGAAATTCTTCGCATCGGCATATTGGATCTTTATTACCTCTTCGCCTTTTTTATTGATATACCCGTACAGATCGCCGTTGCGTACAAGTGCTAATCCGTCACAAAATAATGCGACATAATCATATCTGTAGGGAATGACCACTTTTCCGGTCTTATCAATAAAACCGAATTTCAATCCTGCTTCAACATTCACGGCATTCTCGATCTTTTTCCCGACAGCTGCAAGCCCGTCGCTAAACGGATACGCCTCGGCAAACTGCATATCGATCGCCAATTCACCTTTTGTGTTTATATATGCCCATCCGTCATCACTCTCAGTGACCTTCACGGCAGCCAATCCTTCAGTGAATTTCATAACATCCGAATAGACCATGGCGATAACGATCTCTCCGGTCGTATCGGCAAATCCGCATTTTCCCCATTCGGCGGAAACTTTCACGAAACCCTCGCTGAATTCAGTGATCACTGCATATTCAGGTTTAAGCACATAATTTCCTTTCAGATCGATCATTCCGTATTTCCCTGTATCAAAATCTCCGAGCATAACAAGTGCGCGGCCTCCCTCAAAGGGCCATGCCTGATCATAGATAAACTCGGTGAGTTTTTTGCCGGTTGTATCAATATAGCCCCATTTCCCGTTCTTCATTACCGAGCATTTTCCCTCCGTTGGAAAACTCATTGCATCATAAATAGGTTCTATGACCACTTTTCCGGAAGCATCCATCAGCCCGTAGTGTTTTACTTTATTGACCATGCTCACATATGGCGCATATCCGTCGGAGAACATGGTAAAAGATTCTGTGTTGAGCTGTGTTTTTAATACAACCTTCCCGGTCTTATCAATAAAACTCAGTTTCCCGCCAACGATGACAGGATACAGCATCTCTGCACAAAATAGACCGGTGATCACAAAAGCAACTATCATGACCAAACTGATCGTTCTTTTCATAGCGTTCCTCCTTGATGTAATCTTTCATTGATAGTATCAATTTTGCGGTAGTAGTCAAGGAGTTTTCTAATCGTACGGCAACACATTTGATGAATTGATGCCGTTTCGGAATAGAACTCTAAACGATCCTTTTTACTTGTTTTAAAAAAAAATATTCGTATACTTATTCGTAATGAACGGAGAAGATTTATATCGAAAAAACCCGGCTGAAAATAATCAATGAGCATTTTTCTCGCAATGAAGAAATTGCCCATGCCGCTATCCACGGTTTCGGCTTCATCTTTGCGGTGATCGCCTATATTCTATTGATCGTCAATGGCGCCGATATTGATAATGTACTCTATCGTTTGAGTTTTAATATTTATGGCCTATCGATGATCATTCTGTATGCAGCTTCAACGCTTTATCATTGGTTCACGGAAGGAAAGCTGAAATACGTTCTTGAAATATGCGACCATTCTGCTATTTACGTCCTTATTGCAGGCACCTATACGCCGTTTCTTTTGCTGGTGATCCGCGGCATGGTAGGATGGTTATTGTTCATTATCATATGGTCGATCGCACTGGGCGGGATCGTTTTCAAGATATTTTGGATAAAACGCTTCCAGATACTTTCATTGGTTTTGTATCTTATAATGGGATGGCTTATTATTTTTGTGATCAAACCTCTATATAGAAATTTAAACAGTGTTAGCCTTATCCTGTTGTTCGCCGGCGGTGTACTGTATTCTGTCGGCACAATATTCTTTATGAAACGCTCAATCCCGTATAATCATGTTATTTGGCATGTTTTTGTTTTGGCTGCAAGCGTCTGCCATTATTTATCGGTATATTTTATTATTGTCTTCAGCCCTATCTGAATGCGAAAAATACAATGGTGACTGTACTGCATCGCTATAATACCATTTTCGCAATTGAATAAACAACAAAACTCATCACCCAAGCGATAACAATGGTATAGATAAACACGAATCCGGACCATTTCCATGTACCAAGTTCCGAGCGAACAACAGCCAATGTAGAAAGACACGGCACGTATAATAGGACAAAAATAATAAACGCTAAAGCCTTCTTCGGATCCAGATTAGGGTCATTCTGTAACGATAGCCGAAGGCTTTCCGGCGAAGCGTCATCCCCGCTTGATCGGTACAAAACACCCAATGTGGAAACAACGATCTCCTTTGCGGCAATCCCTGTAATAAGCGCAATACTTATCTTCCAGTCAAATCCAAGCGGCCGCATGACCGGTTCCATAAACAAGCCAATTCGCCCGGCAATACTTGCGCGAACTGCATCATTTCGCTTCTGTAATTCAATTGAACGTTTAACCTTTACTGATCGCTCGTCATTACTCAAATTTGGTTCTGTATTATTCAATATCTCTTCCATTTTTTGTGCATGTGCCGAATACACCGATTCGGAGACTGAAGGTTTTGGGAAATTTGTGACCAACCAAATGATGATGGATGCTGCGAGAATGATAGTGCCTGCTTTTTTTATATATGATTTTGTCTTATTCGTTATATGCCACAAAATACCGTTGAATGTCGGCATACGGTACGGCGGCAGTTCCATAACAAACGGACTAGCTTCACCTTTCAACAATACTTTTCTAAAAATAAGCGCCATAAACAATGCGGTCATTATCCCGAAAAAATAGATTCCGAATAGTACATTGCCGGACATTTTTTCCGGAAAAAAAGCACCGATAAATAATGCATATACCGGCAATCGCGCACCGCAACTTATAAGCGGGCTGATGAGTATCGTTATCAAGCGATCTTTAGGGCTCTTTAATATTCTGGCAGCCATGATCGCCGGTACAGTACATCCGAATCCCGCCATCAGCGGAATGAATGATTGACCGTGAAGTCCGAATAAATGCAACACTTTATCCATGATAAAAGCAGCGCGTGACATATACCCGGTATCTTCAAGTAATGCAATTCCGAGAAATAAAATAAGAATATTAGGTAAGAACACAAGCATACCGCCCACACCGCCGATAATCCCGTCAACAATAAGTGAACGAAAAAAACCATCCGGTAAAAAGGTTGATGCGCTTGACGCCAGCCATGAAAAGCCCGCTTCCATCCATGCCATCGGATATGCGCCTAAAACAAAAGTCGCTTGAAATATCAGCCAGACTATTACAAAAAATATCGGTAGCCCTAATGCTCTATGCAATAATACGCGATCGGCCTTATCCGAAGATGATGTAGATAGAGGCGGTTGCGTGACCGTTTCAGTTAACGCACCGTGTATATAGCCGTACCGCTGCTCAGACACCACGATCTCTGTATCTCGTCCATAATGTTTTTCAAGCCATGCGATCGATGATGACACGGTATCCATAACTTCCGTCATAAAGGAATGTTTTTTAAGAAGTTTGCCGGCTTGTTTGTCTTTTTCCAAAAGCTTCACCGCGAACCAATGTGCGGGATATTGATCACTAAATGCTGCATCTCTCGATAATATGTCCGTAATGGTCTTTATTTCTTTTTCAATTTCAAAACCGTAATTTGTAACACAGGTATGATCGGTTATTAGGCCTTTCTCATAAACAGCTATCGTTTTTTTCAATAAGTCGTTTATTCCGTCTTCATTTCTTCCATTGGTGGATACCATTGGAATTCCAATGATTTGCGATAATTGCATCTGGTCAATAAGAATATCTTGTTGCTGAGCTTCATCCGACATATTTAATGCACAGATCAGCGGAATACCAATTTCTTGCAACTGCATTGTTAAATAAAGATTTCGCTCCAGATTGGTGGAATCCAATACATTAATAATCACATCAGGAAAATCATTGAGAAGAAAATCCCTGGCAACGATTTCGTCAAGCGAATATGCAGTTAAGCTGTATGTTCCCGGAAGATCATAAATGACAAGACGGTAACCGTCAAATTCAACTGATCCTTCTTTTTTTTCAACCGTTACTCCCGGATAATTTCCGGTTTTTTGATGAGCGCCGGTAATTGCATTAAAAAGTGTTGTCTTTCCTGCATTAGGATTGCCGGCAAGTCCCAAACGTATTGTTGTTTGTTTTTTCCCATGGCGATATCGCATTTTTTTCCCGTACATGCTAGCGTATCCTTTCTACAGCGATACCATTTGCTTCATCTTTTCTTAATGATATGTTATATCTGAGTATGCTCACTTGAATAGGGTCTCCCAATGGCGCTGCACGGATCACTTTGCCGATAGTACCAGGACAAAATCCCATTTCCACCAGGCGTTTACCAATTTCACCGCCAACATCAACGCCGCGAACACAAAAAGTATCACCGGGTTTTAACTCGGCAAGTGTCATTGTTTTTCCTTCCATTGTTCGACATGGGTAAGAATTTTAACGTAGGTTTCCTCACTCAGGCAATGCTCTATCAAGCATGCGTCATGTTCAGCAATATCATCCGATACTCCCAAAATTGTTGTAAGAAAAAAGCGCAGCGTTGTATGCTTTGCATATATTACCTTCCCCTCAGTGAGTCCTTTCTCAGTCAAATCGATATATCCGTAATGTTCATGCACAAGAAAACCGTTCGTTTCGAGTATTTTAATGGCCTTGATTGCGGATGATGTCTTCACATTCAATAATTTAGTGATATCTTTTACGCGAACGATTTTTTTTTCGATAGCGGTTTTAAAAATTGCTTCCAAATAATCTTCCAAGCTTCCTGACAGCGAATTTACAGATTGAATCATAACCGCATCCTTTCCTTGTGAATAAATTATAGCCATAGCTATATTTTGTGTCAATATTTATTTTTTTCTATATTTTGACTTTTCTTTCAATAAGATATATACTTCATAGAATAAGGAGGTATTTTATGAAATTGTTATTTTTAATAACTCTTTTGGTAGCAACAGTTTCCTTGTCCTACGCAGACACAATTACTATCGTTGCTGATGAATGGCTTCCGTATACCGGCTCCGAAAAAGATCAAAACGGTTATCTGATAGAGATCGCAAAAACAATATTCAGCAAACATGGACACACCGTTGTTTTTAAAAACGTACCCTGGAGCCGTGCCGTAGATGAAGCGGCGAACGGGCAGTACTCCGCGATTGCCGGAGGGTACCGCTCTGATGCGCCGAATTTTATTTATCCTTCAAACGAACAAGGTTATGGGATCGATGCTTTTTTCGTTCTGAATGAAAGCACATGGACTTTTAAAGATGTTTCATCTCTCTCTTCGATAACACTAGGAACAATTCAAGACTATTCATACGGCGACGATATTGATGCCTATATTGGAAAAAACTCATCATCCGGGAAAATTAATGCGCTTACAGGCACTGATAATCTAACGATGCGGCAGATTCAAATGTTACAGCAGAAAAAGATCAACGCCTTTATTGAGAATAAAAATGTACTTTACTACATCGTGAAAAAGAATGCGATAACCGGTATAAAAGAAGCCGGTTCGCGAGCCGGTGCAAAGATCTATATCGCGTTCTCACCTAAAAATCCAAAGTCTGTTGAGTATGCAAAAATTTTGTCAGACGGCATGAGTGAGATCAGAACATCAGGCGAGTTGAAAAAAATTTTAGATAAATACGGGCTCAAGGATTGGAAATAATTATACTCAGAAGATTTACAAATCTATGAGATTATTTCTCTTTTTTTTCACGTTATTTTTCATGACTCTTTTAACACGGGCTGAGGTAATTACTATAGTATCCGATGAGTGGATGCCCTATACGGGTTACTTGCAAAACAGCGAAGGATATCTTATAGATATCGCACGCGCAATTTTTGAAAAACGCGGGGTTACAGTTATTTCAAAAAGCATACCGTGGGCACGTGCGGTTGCCGAAACCCGTGATGGCAAATATACCGCGATAGCAGGTGCT
Organism: uncultured bacterium; assembly: GCA_964539615.1. Taxonomy (GTDB): domain Bacteria; phylum Macinerneyibacteriota; class Macinerneyibacteria; order Macinerneyibacteriales; family CAYRFE01; genus CAYRFE01. Next base: position 9,388 of record CAZIJP010000008.1, on the reverse strand, counting down.
TATAAAACTGATGCACCGGATTTTTTATATCCGGTGGATGAACAAGGGATCGGAGTCGATGTCTTTTTTGCGCTAAAGGAAACGAAATGGGGTTATGACGGAATTGATTCATTGAATAATATAACCTTAGGTGTTGTTAAAGACTATTCCTACGGTAAAGCAATTGATGATTACATCTTTAAAAACATAAACGATATATCGAAAATAAATATCCTGCCGGGCGACAATATGCTGCTTCCTCGTACGTTAAAACTACTGCGTCAGAAACGCATCACTGCCTTCATTGAAAACAAATATGTCTTTTATTATACACTCAAGCATAATGAGATTAAAGATATAAAAGAGGTTGGCACGCGCGGTAGCGATAAACTCTACATTGCTTTTTCACCGAAAAATCCACGATCAAAAGAATATGCACTGATTCTCTCAGAAGGTATGAGTGAGATCAGAACATCAGGTGAGTTGAAAAAGATTTTGGATAAATACGGCTTAAAAGATTGGAAATGAAAATAAAATGACCGATTTTTAAAAACTTCCTCTGGCTATATATGGAACTAAAATGTTGTTCCAACAGTAAATAACATCGTCCTTCCCGGTCCGATTGTTCCCATATCTGCCCAGTTGTTGTTTGCAGTTGTCGGGTAAAATATTTCTTTATTCAATAAATTTGAAATCCTAAAATTTACATAAACATCATTCTTTATAAAATTATTCATATGAAAATTAAGTCCGATCACTGTATATGCATCAATGGTATTCCCCAAACGCTTACCATAAGGATTCTCGGAATCGGTAAGTGTTTTATCCCAATAAGATTCCATGCTCCCGATAAAATTCCCCGTAGTGGAAATAGACAAATCCGATGTTACCGAATAGATCATTTTCAGATAACCTAAATATCTCGGCGAATAACCCGGCTCGATTTCCTCCATGCCCTTTTGTTCATCTATTGTTCTTTGCACCATTGCGTTTGCTTCGATACGAAACCGATTCCACAGTTTTGTCTGTACCGTTATTTCAATGCCGTTCGTGATCATTTCACCGACATTTGCATGAAGCCGAAAAACATCTGGCCCGGAAATAAATAATGACCGTTGTATCAAATTACTGAGTCTATTGTGAAATATGCTCAAATTCACTGTACCATTGGCAGTTTCGGCTAGATAATTAAGTTCATACGTTGTTATTTCTTCCGGAACAAGCGTTTTCATTGCATCATTATACAACACATCCATATTCTGCATCATCGACGGCCTATTTATTGCCCTGCCATACATGAACTTGAAAACCTGATTCTCCTTCGGTTGATAAATCACGGCAAACCGCGGAATAAGCTCAATATCAGAATTATTATACTCAGCATGCTTACCGCTCAAGCCGGTTTCCGACCCGAATAACCGTGAAAAAGAATACGGTAACATTTGCTCAATACGTAAACCTCCGACAATACTGACATACCTACTGGCTTTCCAATTTGCTTGTGAGTACATCGATTGTAAAGTTATCGTCTCACCATCATCCAAACGCCAAAAATTATCCGCAAAACCTGGAAAACTCGGTAGATCCCACGTGATCGCTGCGTCTGCAACGGAATAATAATCAATTCCCGACACAAGATCAAATCGGTCGTTAGGAGTATAAGTACTTCTTACCTGAAAAGAATATGCCAGCGAGCTGTCATTCTCATGGCCATAAAAATCCTCATATAACCATTTTACTGTAAAATCCCATTGAAACTCATGCAGCGAACTTTTAAAATTAATAGTTACTGTTGGAGATACTTTGAATTGATATCCTAATGCAACCATATTTGCTCGAGCTCGAATATCGGCTTTGTCTGATGAAGGAAACAGGAAAATAGAGCCGCGTTTATCATCAGAACGAATAACATCCAAACTAAACTGTTTGTATTTTCCGGAAAAGTTAAAATACTTGAATTCATCTGTAAGATAACCTTCGGTAGTTTGTCCGATCGGTATTCCTAACCCCGTTAATACATTCGGATCATGCACCATATGCTCATATGGCACACCGATTCCGTCACTCTTCGAATACGAAGCGATACAGGAAAAAGAATAATTCTCGCCGAATCCTTGTGTTTTAAACGGAATTTGCAGTGTAGAATTACTTCCGTACGCAACAGAAACGGAGGATGTATCATGCTCTAAATTATCATTGGTTGTAAAAATATTAATTACACCAAAAAATGCCCCTGAACCGTACATGACCGACATTGGCCCGCGAACAATCTCGATTTTTTCTATTGCAGTCACCGGGATCATTGATAGTTCAAGATGATTGTCCGAAAAAGCATCATCTGGAAGCGGATTATTGTTGATAAGAATCTTTACATTTCTATTTCCGCGCATGGTCCAATAACCGCGAACACCAAAATTTTGCTCCAGATAATCATTGACCAAATATAATCCCGGCGTACTTTCCAATATCTCGGTTATTGATTGATACCCGTAGTTCATGATTTCCTCATGAGTAATAACCACAACGCTGGCAGGAATATCGCCGATTCTTTCAGGGATTTTACCGGCAGTCACCACCGTAATATTCATAAGCTCTTCAAGGCTCATTTTTTCAATAGAATTATCTTCTGAAAACACAGTATTTACAATCACAAAAATTAATACAAAAAATATGTTCTTCACTACACTACCGCCTTTTAAAAAAATTATTACTCGTTTTTTGCATCAATTATCTCTTTTATTTTTTTGGACAGCTCATACATGGTATACGGTTTTTGTATAAAATCTTTTACGCCTAAGGATAATACTTCTTGAACACGATCATCCTGTTTAAATCCTGAAGCTAGAATGACCGGTACTGTCGGATCGATCTCTTTCATTTTTATAAATACATCCCTACCGGACATATGCGGCATGGCCATATCCAGCAAAACACCATCGATATGAATTCCGGGGGTTGTAAATAATTGCAACCCATCAATACCATTTTCTGCCGTCAATACTTTATACCCGCATTCTTCGAGTATTTTCTGAGCGGTATTACGTATGAGCGCTTCATCATCAATAATAAGCACTGTGCCGGAACCGCGAACGATCATCAATTCAGCTTTCAACAAACTTGGATCCAATACATTGTCGTCTTCAACCGGAAGTAAAACATTAATAGTTGTACCTGTGTTAAGCTCCGAATAAACATCGATAAACCCGCGATGTTGTTTTATAATGGTATAGACCATAGAAAGACCTAACCCGGAACCATTCAATTTATCTTTTGTCGTAAAAAACGGATCAAATATTTTTGTCAACAATATTGGTTCAATACCTACACCTGTATCTCGAACTTGTATTTGCCAATAATATACACTTCTTGCTTCAGGATGAGTTGCACAATAATGTTTATCGGCAAACAATTTTGTTAATTGAATTCCCAAAGTACCGCCTTGTTTTTCTTTATCTTTTCTCATTATTGTCATAGCATGCGCTGCATTAACACATAAATTCAACAACATTTGTTCGACCTGCGTATGATCAGCTTTTGTATAGGCTGGTTTTTTATTGTAATGTACTTCATATTCTATACTCTTGTCAAAAGAATTTGCGCAAACCTTCATAACATGTTCGATAGATTTATTCAAGTCGATAACAGCAAATGTCAGCTCATGTTTCCGTGAAAGCGTCAACAATTGCATGACCATGTCAGCAGCACGGTGGGCAGCCTCATCGATGACTTGTATATGAGCATCCATGCTTTCAGGTGACAGTTTTTTTATACTGATCTCATATTTCATCAACGAAACAGTACCGATGATCCCGCCTAAAACATTGTTAAAATCATGCGCAAGTCCGCCTGCGAGATTTCCTATTGTTTCCATTTTTTGAGCTTGTCGCAATTGTTCATCTTTCTTTTCAAAATCTGTTATATCCTCAAATCTTATCACGACGCCGTGTTTATTAAGAAATACAAAGGGGAAAAATGTTATATTTATAAATATTTTATTATTGTCAACCATAATCACTTCGCGATGCATTGCTTCAATTTCTGCGTATGTAAGACTTCGCACCAATTGATCTTCATATTTTCGTAAATACGGAACAACATCAAATACAGCGGTAGTCCCGACATCCGGAATGAATCCCATAAACTTTTCCGCCTCTTTGTTCCAAAGCATGATCTTAAGGTCCTTATCAATCGTTATGAGTGCTGAATTTATCGTATTGATAATATTTGAGAGATAATTTTTGGTTGTCTCAAGTTGATCCTTTGCAGTATCAAGATCGGTATTCCGCCGTTCGATTTGTTCAAGCATTATATTAAATTCATCATATAATCTGCCGATCTCGTCATTTCCAATTTTTGACACACGCAACGAATAATCGCCATCCTGAGATATTTTTTCAGTAATTGTTGCCAACTTAGTTATCGGTTCAGATATAAGTTTTTGCATTTTTCTTGCCAATGTATACGCCAAGAGAACTAGCAAGATCAGCAGCATAATCATAGTTAACGTGAAAAATACAATTTTTTTATTTAATTCTTCGGTTGATGCTTGAATATATAATACACCAAATACGGTATTTTGATATTGTATGGGATCAAACACGTGTAATGTTCCCTGTTTAAAATAGTAGCCATTGTTCATATTATTTTTAAAAGATATTTTTGACATTCGTTCTTTTTTTACGGATGCAATTTCTTGAAGTTCCGTATCAAGCACTACAGCACCTGTAATTGAAGGCATGCTCGCTATCTTTGATAAAATATCGGTCAAACCATCTTTATCATTAAAGCTAATCGGAGAAACACAATATTCACTTATCAAACCGGCTGTAATTACCGTAGAATTGACCATATCTTTTTTATATCCCGTAACGGTCGTAATGATCACAATTGAAAAACCTAAAACCAAAGAGACAAGCGTAACTGTTAGGATTATTTGAATTAGTTTATGTTGTATCGATTCTCTATAATGCATTATTTATTTCCTTTGTTTGAAATAACTTTTGCATATTTCAGAAGGTGATAACTCACCGTTAAGCCGGCATTTTGAAAAGCGGTATTATTGATAGCGAAGCGAATTTTAGAATTTTCCACAAAAAAATTGATCAGAACACCTTTTTCACAAAAACCCGTCGTATCCCCAATCGTTAGAATAGGCTTAAAAGATGTTAGATTGAGAATTGATAATATTTCGTTTTTTTTTGATGATGAAATAAATAAAACATGGCATAGATCAATCTCCGACGCACTATTAAGATACAAAATCTTCACATTTTTATTTTTTATTAGCTTAGAGTTGTATAAATTCTCCAATTCATTCCCGAAAGGATTTTCACCGATAACACCGATAATAAAAAAAGGAGGAGCTGTTTCGGATAATACTTCCTTTGGCCAATCAATAAACTGTGTAAACCGTTCAATAAAGACAGCTTTTACACTATATTCTTGCGGCTGAGAAAATACTTTTAGTATAAATAAAAACATACAAAATAGAACTATAACTATTTTTTTCCAATACATCATTACCATGCCTTCCGAACATTAGACACTCCGGAGTATAGAACTTGAATGGGGAATTGTCAATATTTGAATAATATTTGAATGAACACCCTGCAGCAAGCTTCGGAGAATTTTGCACCATTTAGATTAAATTGATTAAGTCGGGTTATAATTGAGTTAAACCTATAAAAAAGTACAAAGATCACCTTGGAGAAATCCGTTTGCATCCATGGTCATTTTTATATCGTCTATCACATCGCTTTTATTGATTTCCCATATTGGTGCCAACATTTTCCCCGTTGTATCTTCTCCGACCACTCTATGGATCACAATATCCTTTCGTAAATGGCGAATGCAGGTAATAACAAGGTTTTTATATACATCATACGGCAATGGTTCATACAAACCATTTTTTACCATCTCATTAAGAGGAGTATTATCCAAAACATATAAATGATGGAATTTCACACCATGTATTGGTAAGGTCGATATTTTTTTCACCGATTCAATCATATCTGATTCTGACTCTCCGGGCAAACCGAGTATAAGGTGGATTGTCAGTTTAATATTCGTACCCTTTGCCATTTCAACTGCACGCAAAAAATCTCCGTATGTATGGTTGCGTCGTATATACTCTAATGTCTTGTCATGCGCACTTTGCAGTCCGTACTCCAGCCAGACATCATAACGATCAGTATAAGAATCAATAAGACCGATCACTTCTTCATTGATACAATCCGGCCTTGTACCAATAATAAAACCGACAAATTGCTCGTAAGATAATGTTGAATCATAATAGTCTTTCAATGATTGAATTGATGCATCAGTATTGGTACCTTTTTGCAAATACAAATAAAACATCTTAGCTTTGAATCTTTTCTTATAATAATTGACACGTTTCGCTATTTGATCTTGAATGGTTTGCGATGATATTTGATAAAAATGCTGTTCACAAAAAATACATCGGCCTTTACATCCCTGATAACCGTCTACCGAAATACGAAACACCTTTGTATGATATTTTTCAGCTAAATAATGTCTGAATGTATAATAGGGAGCGGGGTGATTATGCGTAGCCATGAATCTCCTGTCGTTAATAAGATCAAATATTGTTCATTCATATCGTCTGATTATCGTCTTCATTGTCCCATCAGTGATCATTGAACGAATGTGTTTTGTAATAAAGGGCAAATCATTACTGTACAGGGATTTTTTACTGACAAAAACATAGATGGGGATCGTTTGAAATTCATACGGCAATTCTAGTATTTCTTTTTCCGCATTCATTCTTTTTTTCAAGTATTTCATCAACAGCGGGGATGAGAAATGAATATCAACTTTTTTTTCTATGAGTAAGCGAACACAAGACTGCATATCAGCAGCCCAATAGATATTCGATAATTCAGCAAGGTTATACTTTGCCCAGCCATTGCCTATGTAGTCACAGATAGTAAATTTATCAAATCCCTTCAAATCGGAAATTTTCTTCAGCTCATTCGTAAATGGATTATCGGTATACGTATAGGCCATGACTTTCATCGAATAAACCGCTTCCTCGGTAGATATCGAATAAATAAGACGCTCTGGTGTTTTTGTTGTAACAAACACATCGGCTTCGCCATTTTCCACCATCTTCTGAGCTCGTTCCCACGGATATCCCTTATGTTCAATCGACAATCCCAAGCGCTTTGAAAACAATTCCTGAGCAATATCAATATATACGCCCTTCATTTCGCCATTTTCAATCCATGAATAAGGTGGAAAATCATGAAAATAAACGACCTTAATACTTTTAGCAAAGTTCTGACTAAAAGCTATAGAAATGATAATAGCCAAAGTAATGACAACTTTAGTAAATTTCACACAGGTCATAGTATATCATACCTTTCCCAGCAGATTATAGTTAGTAATCACTATCCTCAATTGCTCTTGCAGGGCTACTCCTATAGATTAGTGTAAAGAGACGACGCGATTTCGTCAAGCATAATCCGTATGCACACCCTTTATAAGAAAACAAATCTAATAAAAAGGGAAGCCTAAGCTTCCCTTTTTATATGCAAATAACAAACCGGATGAATTACTTACTGTCGTTCAGATCTTTCAGCATTTTTTTGCCATTTTCATTTTCAGGATTAAGCTCTATGGAATGTTTATAATTTTTGATCGCTTCTTCTTTATTTCCTTGCTTTACTTGAGCTTCAGCAAGACTGTCAAAAGCATTCCATGAATTTGGAAATTCAATGACAATCAAATTTAGTAATGCAACAGCCTCATCAACCTTAGCGGCATTTAAGAATTGATAACCGGCAACATTGACAGACTCCTCGAAGAATACTGGTTTATTTGGATTAGCCTTTTTAAACGCATGATAGTATGCTACGGCTTCTGCAACGCCCTTATTCAATATTAATTTCAGAAAATTTCGATTATTTATTTTTTGTTCAAGTTGATCACCGATTAGCGTATTAACATTTTTTTTCCAGATTGCAATTTTCTTCTCATCAGTTTTCTTTAATACTGATCCCCACCGTTTTATTTCCGACATGAATTGTTCAGGCTGATCCCTGTATGAGTAATGTCGCGCATTGTCCAGAATGACAAGCTCTGCATTGCGATGATTTTCTTTAAATAAAACCGGTTTGTCGGACGCCCAGTTGGTTTCATTTTTTGCTTCAATGATAAGTGTCGGGATAGGGCATGTCTCAAACACATGTGCAAAATTATACGAACGAAAATCGGTTGAAGAATTCGGGTCAAACTTAGTATCATAATTTGCTGCCAGAACTAATCGTTCAGGTGTCAGTGGATATAAAGTTCCTCTTTTCCAAAATCCGTTGAGTTTTTTATTATAGACCATTGTAGCTGCATTGATCTTTCCGGATGAAAATAAAGCTTCGATATCTTTAAAAACAGTCAGTTCTTTTTCTGTAAATAATTCTTTATCCGCATTTACTTGCGGGATATTGGCCATCATCGGCGCGGCGCCCACAAGTATCTGCCCCAAAACATTCTCAGGGTATTTGACCGTATAATATTGAGCCATAGCACCGCCGTATGAAACACCAAGAACGATCCATTTGTCGATCTTTAAAGCCTTGCGAAGATTCTCCAGATCATCCACTGCCTGATCAAAGGTGTACCCTTCAACCGGTGTATAGTCAGAAACACCGCATCCGCGTTGATCGTAATAGATCACCGTAAACGTATCCTTCAATCCCGAAAACCACGGATGAAAAACATGATGCGTTTCACCCGGCCCGCCGTTGATGAGCACGATCGGCGTACCTTTCCCTTCGATCTCACAAAATAGTTTACACTCGCCGATATCGATCATTTGTTTTGTACTGTCTGTCAACTCACATAACTTTACTGCTGCAGGAATTTCCTTGATCACAAGTTCTTGTTTTATTTCCTGAAGCGATATCGTAGTGTCTTGTTTAACGTTCTTTTGCATACACCCCATAACAAGCACACAAACTATCCCGAAAACTACTAACAATCTCATATATCCTCCTTGTTTAGCGACAGATTAACCGTCCGTCGCTTGCTTACATAGTTATAGTAGAGGCGTTTAAAATAATTTCCATTAAACTTAAGTCAGGTGATGTACCAACTAAAGTCCTATTATCTGATAAAAAAAACGGGAAGCATAAACTTCCCGTTTCCGCATACCTTAGTGAAAATAATGTTATTTTTTTTCTTCCAATTCTTTCAATACTGCTTGGCCGTTTGCATTTTCAGGATTGAGCTCCAGCGAACGTTTATAGTTTTTTATTGCATCTTCCCTGTTTCCTTTTTTCAATTGAGCTTCGGCAAGGCTGTCAAATGCATTCCAAGAATCCGGATATTCCAAAACATTCAAGCTGAACAAAGCAATGGCCTCGTCGATCTTCTCATCCATCAGACGATGATA
>CAZIJP010000007.1:6024-36102 GCA_964539615.1 uncultured bacterium | reverse complement strand
AAAAAAACCGGAGCCGAAACTCCGGTTTTAATAAATAGTGCTGTAGTTGATTATGCTTGCGGAGCAGCGGTTTGTTTTTTCTTCATGAAAATAACAGCAGCTGCGATACCGCCGAGAACAATTACACCGATAACGATAAGAATGATAGGATTCAAGCCGCCGGCCTTAGCAACGGTAGCTTCCATTTTTTGTTCACCCATATTCTTAACAACATTATACTTCCACGTTACGGTGTCGCCTTTTACCATAGATTTGTCTGTTTGGGTAGTTTCAGTGACCTTGCCCGGCAAATGGGTGATATATTCCCAATTGTATTTTTCATTACCGGTAGCGACCGTTACGGTACGAAGATATTTCGATGTGCCGTCTGCTTGAACGTCTAAGCTAACGGTGCCGATAATACCGATCTGGCCCAACTGAGTACCGGACAATTTCATGAATGTAGCGAGATCTTTAAAGGCACACTCAATTTCGATGAATTGTTCAGCGTCTTTGGTCTCAACTTTTGCGCTCTTCAGCGTAATGCCTTCGATAGCTTTGAATTCGGTTTCAATGCCTTCTTTGGTAGTAGGCTGACTGTTTGCATCATTCGGTTTGATGATCTTCATGGTCATCGTTCCTGAACCGTCTGCTTTGAACCATACTTCTTCTTTGTAATCCACACAACCTGCCAAGAACCCGATAGCCAACAGAGCAATGAGAAGATATTTCATACCAACCTCCCTTGTGTAATGTACCAAGTATATGCATAATTTCATCTGTGTCAAGCACAGCTTTATCGGCGTATTTTTACTGAATTCGCATGTCCGATCAATCCTTCCGCACAAGCAAGACGCGAAGCTGTGTCAGCTATCTGAATCATACCTTCGCGTGTCATTTCAAGGGTCGTGCGGAACGTCAGAAAATTCCTTACGCTCACACCTCCGGTGAACCGCGCGCTGCCGTTTGTCGGCAACGTATGATTGATACCTGCCGCATAGTCCCCGTATGCTTCAGCCGTAGTATATCCGATGAACAACGAACCGTACTTGCTGACTTGTTTTGCTGTTGATGCGGCATCCGTCGTTTGTATCGAGAGATGTTCCGGGGCCATACGGTCTGCGCAACGACAAGCCTCGTCGACGGAATCGACAATCACGATATATCCGTTCGTTTCCAACGATTCGCGAGCGATCATCGGATCGGGCAACAAATCAATGTGAATGTTCAAAACCCGTAGTACGGAATCAGCCAGATCGCGAGACGTTGTGATTAGCACGGCCGAAGCATTCGGATCATGCTCCGCTTGAGCAACCATATCAGCAGCAATGAATGTACAATCAGCGCTTTCGTCCGCTATAATACAAAGTTCTGTAGGACCGGCGCAAAAATCAATCCCTACATCGCCGTAAACATATTTTTTTGCAGCGGTCACATATGAATTGCCCGGTCCGGAGATCATATCGACGGGGCTAATCGTATCAGTCCCATATGCCAATGCGGCGATTGCCTGAGCTCCGCCAACGGGGAAACATTCCGTTGCGCCGGCATAGAATGCCGTTGCCGCGATGAGCGGAGAGACACCGACTTTAGATGGCGGCGAACAAACCGCAATACGCTTAACACCAGCGACCACAGCGGGAATTACCCCCATCAATACGCTTGAAACAAGCGGATATCTGCCGGCGGGCACATAGATACCGGCAGATTCTATTGGTATGACACGCTGAGAACAGACAACGCCGGGAAAAGTCTCATAGGAAAAATCACAGCATTGTTTTAATTGTTTTTCCGCAAATCTCCTGATCGCATCGCTTGCCTGTTGAATATACGGCTTAAGGAGAGTGAATTCTTCACATGCATCGTGCGCGTCATACAGGCAATTCCGTATCGGCATCGAATAATTATCGAACTGACGATTGAACTCCATGAGAGCCGAGTCGCCGCATTCACGTACTTTCTCAACGATTGGGATAACCTCGCCTAAGGGCAATGAGGTTGTTTTCTTTCGGTATTGTAGAAACTCTGAAGCCGTGATAATGTTCATGATCTTCTCCTTCGGCGCAATTCGGCAAGTACGTCAGTAAAAGAGACGCCGTTCTTTGCACATAAAGCCAGCGTAAAAAACAATACGTCCGCAGCTTCCCATACCAATTCGTCATAGGAAACGGCTTCAATCAACTCCTGAGCTTCTTCAGTTATTTTTTCCCGTATCATCGCATCGGTCAATCCTGATGTATACGACTGTGCAATAGGCTCAGAAAATCGTTGCGCAATAACGCCGTACAATTCATCAATCGAATAGCGTTTATCGCCGAAACAACTGTATGTTGACGCGTGGCATGCATGCCCCTTTTGCCGAACCGTGAATAACAATGCATCTCCGTCACAATCGCTTCTCACCGAAAGCATTGTTTGTGCGTTTCCGCTCGTTACTCCCTTTTTCCACAATTGCTCTCGCGAACGGGAATAGTACCACATCTGACGTTCCGCAAGCGTTCGCCGTAATGCCTCTCTGTTCATATACGCCGTCATAAGCACTTGGCCCGATTCATCAACAGCGATCACCGACACCAACTGCCCGACTGGATAATTCTTAAAGCGGACCGACGCCGTAAACGCATCACCAAGCGACAAACTCTTTGTATAGAGCGCCATGCCGAGTTGTACATTCACACCGATGGATGTCATTCGCTCTATTGCGTCCGCATCGGAAAAACCGCCTGCAACGGTTATCGCCATTTCCGTTTGCGATCGTATTTTTTTGAAAAATTCTTCATCACTTCCTTGCTCCAAACCCTCACGGTCAACAGCGGTGACAAATAATTCCGACGCATACGGTTCGATTTGCCGTATAAAGGAGAGTGGTTCAATCGGCATTGACTTCCGCCAACCATCTTTCAAAATTCCCTTATTCGAATAATCCATGGCCACAGCGATCCGTTCTTTACCTACTGTTGCGACCAGCGCATTGAGAAAATCAGCAGCAACGCCGTTATCGGAAAAAGCGGCGCTGCCGATAATGATGCGATTCGCTCCCCATGCAACTATCTGTTTTGCACGTTCAACGGTACGTATGCCGCCCCCGACTCGGCATTCATAGAGAGCGCATAATCGCTTAATGATCATATCATTGTTGCCGGTAGTAAAAGCTCCGTTAAGATCGACGATGCCGAGCACTCCAAATGCGGAAAATTCGGCCGCACGCGTAAAAACATCCTTCTCGCGTAATACGACATCGGTCCCCTGACGCAATTGCACCGCCTCTCCATTTAAAATATCCAGTGATGGTATTATCATCGCACGCACACTCCTTTCGTTCTTAAATAATTTTTTATATCTCCTACGGTATATCGTTCATTATGAAAAATGGATGCTGCGAGCACCGCATCAGCTCCCGCCCTGATTGCTTCATAAACGCTTTCCGGCGTACCACCGCCGCCTGAAGCGATAATCGGGATGTGTACGGCTTTTCTAACTTCATCGATAAGCTGAAGGTCATACCCGTTGCACATGCCGTCGTTGTCGATAGAATTCAGTAAAATCTCACCTGCTCCGCGCTGCTGAGCCTCCTTTGCCCACTCAAGCACATCACGACCGCTGTCGTTTCGTCCGCCGGTACCGTAGACCTGCCATCCTTCATTACTTCTTCGTGCATCAATCGACACGACCACGCACTGGCTGCCAAATTCTTTTGCCGCGCCGGTGATCAACGCCGGATCATTCAATGCTGCCGAACAGATACTCACTTTATCTGCTCCCGAACGCAAAACGGCTCGAACGTCGGCAATGGAACGGATCCCCCCGCCGGCACAAACGGGGATAAAGATCCGCTTCGTAACCGCACTGAGTGTTTTTAACATGAACTCATCCTGCCGAGGGGTTGCGGCAATGTCGAGGATAACTAGTTCATCGGCGCCTTGCGTAAAGTATTTTTGTGCAAGCTCTCCGATATCGCCGCATTCCTTAAGATCATTGAACGATACGCCTTTAACCACTCTGCAGTTCTGTACATCCAGACAGGGAATAATTCGAATCGTAGTCATAGCGCACCCCATTGCCGTAAGAACCCTATCCCCGCATCACCGCTTTTTTCCGGGTGAAATTGTACTCCGGCAACAGTATCCCGGTGGATTCCCGCACAAAATCCTTGAGTATTTTCAATCATTGTTACTACAGCGGAATTGCTTGGAACAACCGCATAGCTGTGAACGTAGTAATACATAGCAATGGTCCCTGTCCGAACATCGACGGTCGAACACCAACCGATGTTTGGTACACGTTCAGTTGTTAACCGTACGCATGAACCGTCAATAATATTCAATCCGCACACCCCGGGACTTTCCTCGCTTGAAGTAAAAAGCAATTGCATCCCGAGACATATACCGAGAAACGGTATGCCCTCCCGAATTTTTCGTTTGAGCGGCTCGATCAACGCACGGGCATCCAATTCGCGCATGGCCGCGCCGAAAGCCCCTACCCCCGGCAATACGATTCGTTCCGCCTGCAGAATGGCCTTCCCGTTATCAGCCACAGAGGTTTTCATCCCAAGCGATTCGAATGCATTGGCTACGGAACGAATATTTCCTGCACCGTAATCAACGATCGTTATCATGATCAATCACTCCTTTCGTAGTCGTAAGCTGCGCCCCTTCTTTGTTCTTACATGCCTGCGCGAGAGCTCTCCCAAATGCTTTAAATGCTGCTTCGACCGTATGATGCGGATTGGCAACATTCAATGTGCGCATATGAACGGCACATCCGAGTCCCCGAGAGAATCCCGCGAAAAATTCGCTTATATCATCACCTGAAACGCTTCCGATCTGTTTATTTTCAACCGAAAGCCTGCATTCACACCATGAACGTCCGGATATATCGATAACTGCCATGACCAGCGCTTCATCCATCGGCATTATGCATGTGCCTGCACGTTCTATGGCGCAGAAATCGCCGAGCGCATCGGCAACCGCTCTCCCGATCACAAACCCCGAATCTTCAAGAAAATGATGCATCGTAACGTCAGTGTCTCCACAACCTTTTATCGCCAAGGAAATTCCGCCATGCCTGCAGAACGAATCCAGCATGTGCGAAAAAAAAGGGATTGGTATTTCACAAGCAGCATCCCCCTTATCATCAAAACGCACCGTAACGGTTATATCCGTTTCTTTCGTCTTCCTTGAATAGTTCCCGATCCTCATAATAATTAAACCTCCTTTGCTACCATATTGGCTAATGTTGTAAACAATGCTTTCTGCATTTCGATGGGGCACACGGTTATCCGTACCCAGCCGTTTTCGAAGCCGTTCAATTTTTTCACGATAATTCCATGCTCGGCCAATCGGGTGATGAATTGATCACACTGACGCGGTTTGACCAAAATGAAGTTTGCGGCAGTTTCTCGACATTCAAATCCTTGCCGCCTGAAAAACCGCGCCATGCTGATTCTGTCTTTTTTGGTTTTCGTAACTATGGAACGGACATAACCGGGATCGGCAAGCGCAGCTTCCATGACGTTCACAGCAAGTGCATTCACGGAAAAAGGCAATTGCGCGGACTTCATTTTTGCGATCAGTCCTTTTTCAGCGATTACACAACCCAAGCGCAAACCGGCCAGGCCCCACGCTTTTGAAAATGATCTGACAATTATCATGTTTGCCGTACGATCCCGAATTACGGAAACACCGCTGAATTCAGCATATGTCTCATCAATTAAAAAAAATCCGCCATAACCATTACGTGCTAACCGATATAGTTCGTTTGCTGAATAAAGAACACCAGATGGATTTGCAGGATTGGCAAGGCACGTTAAGTTTTTGTTACCAGTATAGCGTGCGAAGCTCTCAATAGGGATGCGGTGTATTCCGGCCGTAATCTTTTTTATCGGTATGGAATACAATTGTGCGCGTTCTTCATAAAGCGAAAACGTAGGTTCCGATACGATGACCGATCGCGGTGAAACGCTTCGTATCGTTAGGTCGATAGCCTCATCAGCGCCGTTGGTGAGGAGCAATTCTTCCGCAGGCACCGAAAAATATGCAGCGAGTAATCCGGTCAGATACCCGTAATCAGGATAATGCGCTAGGGGAAAACCCTCCGCAATACCGGGAAAAACCGGCAACGGATAACAATTTTCGTTTTTATCCAACCGTATCATAATATCACCTTACGCATATCGTATTCAAGGATATCCGTTGCTCCCAATCGTTTGAGCAAGGTTATCACCGATGATGCTTCCGTTTTCAACACCGCTATCTTGACTGAGAAACCGTTATTGCCGTACAACGTTGATACGGTCGGGGACTGCATACTCGGTAATGCATTGATCACGCGTTCAAAAATCGAACTGCTTACATTCATTTCAATCAGCACCCGTTTTCTGGCCTCTATGACCGAGGAAAATAACGTTGCCATTTCCATGATCTTCTCTCGCTTGTCATGATCATCCATAGCGCGTTTATTGGCGATGAAACACGTTGAAGAACGCAGTAATGTTGCCGTGATCCTGAGACCGTTATCGGAAATCGTTCGTCCTGTTGCGGTATTATCAACGATCATATCCGCATCATCAGGCGGGAATACTTCGGTTGCACCGAAAGTCCGTACCAGCCTGTATGCATATGATTGTTCCTCAAGATAACTGCATGCCAATTGTTCATATTCGGTCGCTACGGTAAGTACTCGGGACCTGAGTCCCGCTTCGTCAAACGACGACGGACACGCCGCAACTATTGATACCGGATCAAAACCGGTATCAAAAATGATATCAACCTCGGCAGATGTTTCTCTTATCCAGTCATAACCAGAAAAACCGGCATCATGCGATCCGAATTCGATGATCGCCGGAATATTTTGCGGCTTCATGAGTTTGACATTTATTTCAATATCGGCACACAACGGGCGGTATGACCGATCGGCGCCCGTAATTTTTTTTTCTGAATCCGAGAATAATTGCTCAATATTAGCGAATATTCTTCCTTTTGGTAACAACACGGAAATACTCATACGATAGTCCTCCTTACGATTAAAGACTGAAAGTTCGGGCAGGAAAACGTACATTAACCTGCAACACGAACAGATCAGTTTATGGTTATGGTCACTTGAAACAAGAAAACGGGATTATTGATGGTGTCGATGATGACGATTGAAATTGATTGAATTGATATGATTCGATGAACGCAGGGAACCTGTTACATACCCGCTTAAAAAACGATCTTTTTGCCGGCGATTTCGTGATCGCATACAGCTACCTCCTTTGGTTGAAAAAACACATGATTTTAAATGATTTAATGAATTGTCAATGGAGACGAAAAAGAAGAATACCGTTGGTAACGGCTTCTGTATTAAAAAGATAATAAGTGTTCTTTTTCATAATTCCTCGCAAGTAACCTACAACCAATCTTTTTCCATGTCAAGATATTAAACTCTCTGAACATCAGAAAATTATTTCCGGTCGGATTGAAGAAATAAATACACTCGACCACATAATCATAGATCTTTTCATCGATATATACTTTAGTTTATATTGCAATTACACTGATACGGTATATACTCCATTAAAAAGGAGATCTTCTATGAGAACACTTATTCTGATTTTCTTTATCATCTGCTCAGCAGGATTATCAGCTTCACCGTTGACTGACGCCATAAGTACTTTGGAGCAAGAAAAAGACCCGGTAAAACAATCAAAACTTATCGCGGACATTACAACCCAAAAAAATACTTATTCGGAAGTATCCTCAGCGATACACAACCAGCCGTATCCCGATATCCCGAAACGGGGATTATTCAAAGACTTTACAACATGCCTTGACGGCAAGGTCAGGCATTTTTATTGGTATATTCCCGAATCGTATGATCCCAAAAAACCTTCCCGCCTTCTTGTGTGGCTTCACGGTGGAGTACTGACCGAAAAACTCATGGAGATCGAAGAAAAACAAATTCGGGATGCAACGTTTATACAGTATGCTGAAAAAACCGGTACGATCATCCTCTATCCGATAGCAAACGTCTATGCTACGTGGTGGGACAATGTAGGTATGACAAATATCCTCGATCTGGTAAAACGTTCAAAGGTCAAATTTAATATCAATGATAATCAAATATACCTTATGGGCTTTTCGGACGGCTGTTCGGGTACATTTGCGGTGGCAATGTTGGCTTCTGATATGTTTGCGGGATTCGTTCCGCTGAACGGTCATCCTGCCATTGCATCGCTTCTCGGCGGGTATTCAACATATTTGGTCAATTGGTCAAATAAACCGCTCTATGTTGTAACAACCGATAAAGATCCGCTATTCCCCGATAGCCTCCTTCGGCCAATGATGAGCGTCGCTGTAATGGCAGGTGTAAATCTCTACTATAAAGTTTATACCGGCATGAAGCATGATCTGACCTACGCTGATGTAGAAGTTCCGAACATCATCACGTTCATTGAGACCCACCCGCGTGTACCATTTCCAGCAACGATCCGCTGGGAGACCGCCGACCCGAAATTCGGCAAATGCATGTGGCTCTCCATCGATGCCGTGAATGCCAACGGTTATGCAGATTGGTATCAGGATTACAATATCACTGACTCTGAGGGAAAACTTCTTTTAAAAAGAGATAAGCCCTCTGCCCGTGTTGAGGCAACATATTTTGGCAATACCTTCTTTGTGGTCGGTACGCAATGCTCCCGTTTCTCGTTATATATCCATCCAGGGATGGTCCAGCTTGATCAACCGGTGACCGTCTATTACAACAGCACAAAGGTATACGAACAGATCGTGAAACCCGACATTGATTTCATGTTGAAAAATTATCTTGAGAACCGCGACAAGAGTTTGCTGTACTGCAACAAAATAACGATTGACGTTGTAAAATAAAAAAATGCACAACCCCTTGTATTTTCAAGGGGTTGTTTCTCTTTCTTTTTCCATACCACCATGTAGTAATATCAATATTTGTCATTGGCGTTGACAAATATTAAATTTCTAATATACTAGTATCGGTTTGATTATCGGGATACACTATATGTACTCACCCTTTTGAAAGGAACCATGTATGCCTAGGAAAACGCTTGGCGAATTCAGCCGGTTTGCCGCTTCAGAATTATATCCGTCACTGCAGGGTCTTGATCAAGAACGAATGATAATGAAAAAACGCTTTCTTATCGGCAAAGCGATACTCGGCACTATTATGATCGGTCCATTGATCGGTTTTATGTTTCTTAATGCATTCTATGATGACAATCATACTCCGATATGGGTGTACCTTCTATTGGCAATTCCCGCGATAACCGGTTATATTTTTAAAGACTTTCTCGATCGTGCAAATCTGGAAATAAAAGTATTCCGCGAGCGCTATAAAAAAAAGATCATAACACCCATAGTATCGTTTCTTGATCCTCGCTTGAGTTATCTACCGGAGCAATGTATTGCCTCTCATCTTTTTGTTGAAAGCGCTTTGTTTCAGAAATTTCCCGATTCTTATAACGGAGAAGATTTGATCGTCGGGCTAATGGATAAGACGCCGTTTTCATTTTCCGAGATAACTGCCCTGTATAAAGAAACTTCTCACGGTAGAGAGCGAGATAAAGATAAATATCTACCGATCTTTAAAGGACTTTTTTTTGTTGCTGATTTTAATAAACCCTTTATCAATCGAACGCTGGTCTATCCCGATATTGCCGAAAAAAAACTGGGGGCTAATATCGGTCACTTTATCCAAAAAATAAATCGGCCTTTCGGCGAGTTGATTCGACTTGAAAATGTTGAATTTGAAAAGGAATATGCCGTTTTCGGCAACGATCAAATTGAAGCACGCTATATTCTTACGCCTGATATGATGGAAAAACTTGTCCAATTTAAAAAAACAATCGGGTTACCGGTATACGTATCATTTACCGCAAAACGCATGTTTATAGCCATTGAATGCAAGGAGAATCTCTTTGAGCCGACATATATGACATCAGTAATCGACAAAAATACTATTTATAAATATTATATGATCATTGACCTGTTCGGCAGCCTTGTTGATACGCTTAATTTGAACACCCGAATCTGGGGTAAAGAATAGGTGTAAAAAAAAATACACCGGAAAGAAAAATCTCACGATACTTGTCGTTTTATATTGAAATCAGTAAAAATATATACTATACTAAGAGTGATTTTTAAAAGGAGGAACTTCTATGTTAATTGCTATTCTCGTAATCGTTTTTTTGGTTGTTATTGTGCCGATCCTTATGTACAACGGCTTGATCGGAAAACGCAATATGGTCGACAATGCTTTCGCCTCAATTGACACGTTATTGAAGAAACGTTATGACCTTATCCCGAATTTAATATCGGCGGTCAAGACCTACATGCAGTATGAAAGCGGTACATTGACAAAGATCACTGAGCTCCGCGCAAAAGCTGTCTCTGCTACTTCGCCGGATGAGAAAATTGAGATCGATCGTGAAATGAGCGGCTTGATGCGTTCCGTCATGGTGGCTGTGGAAAATTATCCGGATTTAAAGGCAAGTGAAAATTTCCTGCAGTTACAAGCAGCATTGAACAATACGGAAGAACAGATCGCAGCTGCACGCAGAGCATATAATGCCGCCGTCTTGGATTTTAATAATGCAGTGCAGATGTTTCCGACCAATATCATGGCCGGTATGATGCGTCTTGCAGTGCGGAAATTCTTTGAGATCAACGAACAAGAACGTCAAAACGTCAATGTCGGCGATCTCTTCAAAGGATGACCGCCATGAAAACCATGGAGGATTTTAATCGGTTTGCCGGCGCAGAACTTTATCCGTCACTTCAAGGCCTTGAGAATGAACGGCAAGTTTTAGCATCTCGCTATTTATGGCCGGAAATATTCATATGGATCGGCTTTGTCTGTATCGTTATCGCAGGATTTTTTATGCCGACAACCCCGACAAAGATCATTGTCTTCGCTTGTGCTTTGGCTTGCCTTGTCTATGCGATCATTCACTCGGTGAAAGCGGGAAAAGAGAAAAAACTTTTCAGGGAACATTATAAACAAAAAATAGTCGGGCCGATGATATCATTTATTGACCCAAGCTTGAAATATATGCCCGAAAGCTATATTCCTGAAAACTTTTTCATTGAAAGCTCTCTTTTTATGCGCACACCAGACCGCTATCGCGGCGAGGACATGGTCGCCGGCGTGATGGATAAGACCGCATTGTCTTTTTCTGAGATACATGCGGAATACAAAACCGAATCATACGACAGCAAAGGCCGACGGCGCACTCAATGGCATACGCTGTTTAAAGGAATATTTTTTATTGCTGATTTCAATAAATCATTTAAGGGACGAACAATCGTCTTACCCGATGTGGCAGAAAAATCCTTCGGTTCATTGGTCGGTAATTTTTTTCAAAAAATGAATTTCACCAGAGGACAATTGATCAAGCTTGAAAATGTTGAGTTTGAAAAAGAATTTGCAGTTTATGGTGATGATCAGATCGAATCCAGATATATTCTCACACCGGACCTTATGGAGCGGTTATTGAACTTCAAACGGAACAATAAAATGCAAATATCGATCTCCTTCATAACAAACAGAATGTTTGTTGCGCTTACATGCCTTCAGGATCTTTTCGAACCCACCTACTTCAAGACAGTTATTGATCGTAACATGATCGATCGGTATTTCTCAATGCTTGCATTGGTAACCGGCATGGTAGATGAGTTCAATCTCAATACAAGAATATGGGGGAAAGATTGACGTTATGAATGATAATTCTGTGCGTGAAACGACACTAGGCGAACGCTTTTATGACTTTCGCGTAGAGAATCTTGAGCCTGTATTATTTGATCTGGAATCTCGCTATCGAAATGCCATGCTCCCGTATTGTATATGGATTCTCAGTACGGGAGCCGGTGGTGGCGCTTGCCTTGTAACATCTTCGGCATTCCCTTCGGGATCGGCCCCGTCAATAATGCTGGGCGTTTTGGCATTCATCAGTTTTACCGTTTGTACCGTAACGATAGTCTTAGCCTCCACACGGCTTTCCGTATTTAAAAGCACGTTCCGTTATGAATTATTTTCCCGTTGTGTAAACTTTTGTGCCCCGGCTCTTCAAATCATACCGAAATGGTTTGTCTCAAAAAACAAATTTACCTCCAGCGGCCTATATACCTCGCGTCCGGATTATTACAGCGGACGAAATCTTGCCGACGGCATGATCGGCGAGACCCATGTCAGTTTTTCAGAGGTCTGGGCCGGATATACGTTAAGCAGAAAATATTCTTTCTACAAGATCGCTGATCGCGGCAATTTATTCAACGGATTTTGCTGTACGCTTTTTTATCGCAATCTCGATATACCGGAAACGTTTATCATCCCGTCGTTTTTCTCTTTGTTCTCGGAAAATATATCTGCCTTGACAAAAGAACTTTCTTATAATCAAGAATTTGATGAAGATTATTATATTTATACCCGCGAATCACCCTGCATATCCCGTTTTGTTGGTCCGCTTATACCGCATATCCTCTCGATCATTCGAGAAACAGGAAATTACCCGATCATATCAATGCGGTCGAAGACCATATTTATGGCATTCCCGGAAAACACATCTCATTTCGAGCCCCGTATAACCGGTAAGCTTAAGTCAATGCGCCCCGTTGAAAAGTATTGCATGATTCTTAGTATGTGCACTGAAATCGCTGAGATCAACTTTTAATCGACTTTTTTCTTTCAACAAAAGTCCATATACTATATACTGGTGCGGGTGATATAATGCACAATTTTTCAACATATGACGTGATGATCTTTGATCTATTTCATACGCTCACTACGTTGAAGCATACTCAAGCGCCGGGAAAAGGAACCAGCGAAATCTTGGGCATAAACGCCGAGACGTGGAACAACGCGCTTGTCAATACATCCGAAGATCGCCTTCGCGGAAAAATAACTGACCAGGCACTGATCGTAAAAAGTGTTGCCGATCAATTAAAACCGAACATTCCCATGACAACGATTATCGAAGCGGCTCGATCGCGTCACATCAGATTTGCCTATGCTCTGCAAAACATGCCGTCAACAACGATCGAAAGCTTACAAAAATTATATACAGCCGGGAAAACGATAGCGCTGATAAGCAATGCAGATATCAGTGAATGTGCCGGTTGGCAACATTCTCCCGTTGCAAAATTTTTCACTACGGCAGTTTTTTCTTGTGATGTCGGCTTCGTTAAACCGGAAACAGAGATATACGAGCTTTGCCTTGAGCGATTAAATAAAAAGCCGAAGGACTGTTTGTATATCGGTGACGGCGGCAACAATGAGCTTATCACTGCACACCAATTGGGTATGACAACTGTATTGACCACCGAATTTATAACTGACATGTGGCCTGAAAAAATTCCCGAACTTAAAATTCATGCTGATAGTGTCATCCATTCATTATGGCAACTGACCACATAGCATCACATTACTTCCCAAAAACGTTATGACCGATTTTCACGAGACAACTTAACCATTATAGCCATAACTGTTATGACAAAATACGTTTGTCATATTATTCTGTCAATACATCCTACTTACCTTATACTTTTTCATATGCATTGGAGGAGAACTATGAGGCAACAGGTACTGGCACGATCATTTCTACTGTCGTTTGTTCTTCAATTATCAATCACTATTTTTTCAAGTTGCACTAAAGAAATATCAATCATTTCTCCTGAAGATAACCCCGGCGAATTGCAGATCACTTGGCACATTACAAACCCAACGATCACCGGCGCAGCCGATGGTTCGATTAAACTAATCGTGACCGGAGGAGTTCCTCCTTATTCGTTTTTATGGTCAACCGGTTCGACTGAAAAAGATTTATCTGAATGTGCCGCAGGTTCATATACAGTACATGTGAAGGATTTCGTTGACTCTGTAATAAACAAAACAATCGTTATAAACGATCCGGAACCACCGGGCATGGTCAAATCTATATTGTTCGTAGGCAACAGTTTGACAGGTTTTAACAACATGCCCCAAATGGTTGCCCAATTGGCAACGCATAATAATAAAACACTGTATTTCGATACATTCCTTCAGTATGGCAAATCAATAAGAAGTTTTTACAAATCATCGGCATTGTCGGCAAAAATTCAAGAAAAAAACTGGGATTATATCGTGTTTCAATCTGATGATATTACCGCATTCCCCGATATGTATGATCAGGAGATTGAAGTCATTTCCTTTTTGAAAGGTCTTGTTATGGACCATTGTGTCACAAGCAAAATAGTCTATATGATGGTATGGGGGATTAGGGGCGGCGTAACGGTCGGTGGCGAAGGGTATTATTCATATGAAGAGTATTTCCAAAAAATATATACCGGCACGTGTACGATAGCCTCTGTAGCAGGTTGCAGTATTGCGCCGGTTGGGCAAGCATGGTATTCGGTTTTTCCTACCAGCTTACGCGATTCATTATTCGATTCGGATAATGCTCATCCCAGTTTAGCAGGCTCATATCTTTCAGCATGTGTCTTTTATACGATCATTTATAAACAAAGTGTTGAAAATACTTCTTACTATGCAGATATTTCCGAGAAAGATGCCGGTTATTTTCAAAAAATAGGATCTGATACTGTTTTAAATGATCTTCCATTATGGCATATCGAATGATTATAACGGTGATGCACGGTATACGTTGCACTATATTGTATTGAAATTGATATACGTTGAGAGGCGGTATTTTATGAAAAGCGCTACTTTTTTTCTGACCTGTTGTCTGTTACTTACTGCACTTCTATTTTCCCAATGTGCAAAAATTACTTCAATAACATCTCCTGATGTTATTAATTCTCCGATGGAAATCACGGCTACGTTAATGAATGTCAGTAACGTTGGAGCATCAGACGGTTCCATTACGATTTCCGTAAAAGGAGGGACGGCTCCTTATTCATTTTTATGGTCTACTGGTGCAATAACTAAAGATTTAATTGATTGCCCCGCTGGCGTATATTCTATCCAAGTCACCGATTCGAAAAACTCAATAGTAACCAAAACATTTTCATTGACAGTAATACAACCACCGGATATCCCGATAAAAGTGTTATTTATTGGCAACAGTTTAACGGGATTTAATAACACGCCTATGCTTTTTAAAATGCTCGCCGACACCAATAATAAAAAAGTTGACATTCATTCACACTTAATTTATGGACCTACCTTTCGCACCTATTATCAATCTCCTGAATTTGACAGTATCCTCAACGAGCAGCAATGGGATTATATTTTTTTACAATCGGATGACATAATGGCTTTTGAGGAATTTCGCACTACTGAAATTACAATTGTAAATACAATCAAAACAAAAGCACTTCTGAATAATGATAAAACAAAAATCTTATATTTTATGTGTTGGACAATGTTGGGTGGATTTGATCGATATGATTATGAAGCTTTATATGAACATATCCTCGATGGCATGAATAGTATGGTCAATCAATGTGATATTGGGATTGTTCCTATCGGAATGGCTTGGTATCTCACCTTGGATTCAGTCCGAAGAAATGACTTATACGCTAATGACGGGTGGCACCCAACTGAAACCGGATCGTATTTGTTCGCCTGTGTTCTATATTCGGCAATTTTCCTTGAATCAGTTGAAAACACATCATTTTATTCCACAATCTCAGAGACGGACGCGCGATATTTTCAAAAACTTGGTTCGAAAACAGTAATTGATAATCTTGCATTATGGAATTTATAGTAATTTCTTTCATAAAAATCAGGAGATAACGATGAAAACTATTCTTGCTCCCCTTAGAATGCATATCAGCAATATTGCTATTCTTCTATTTATTCTTTGTCAAATTAATTGCTCAAAGACTAAAAACCTTACAGAACCCGAAATCCCAGACACTGCACTTAAAGTTGTCGCGTCTATAACAAATGCCAGTTCTTCTGAAACTGCAGATGGAGCGATAAAACTGACGATATTCGGCGGAAAACCGCCCTTTTCCATTCTATGGTCAAATGGAGCAACAACAAAAGATATTATCAGGTGTTTACCGGGGATTTATAAGGTTTCAATTACTGATTCCGATGGCACAATATTCACAAAGTCATATCCAGTGAATATTAAGCCAAATGTTTCGTCTCCGTTAAAAATCCTCATTATTGGCAATAGCCTATCCGGTAGAATGGCAGATATTTTAACTAAGCTTGCAGAAAATACAGGCAAATATATTGAACTGACAAAATTCATATGGACTGGTTATCCTTTTAGAACATATTATACCCACCCGGAGTTTACGTCTATTTTATCGGCTCAATCGTGGGATTATGTCTTTTTACAATCTGATGATTTGGTAGCTTTTGAAGAATATCGCGAAAAAGAACTTGAAGCATTAACCTATGTAAAAAACATAGTCCTTGAAAATAATCCTAAAACTAAAATATTGTATTTTATGTGCTGGACGATGTTAGACGGTTATCTGTATTTTAATTATGAAGAACTCTATCAGCATATATATAACGAAATGCAATTTATATCGAAAGAATACAACTTCGGTATTGTCCCCGTAGGTATGGCTTGGTATAATACAACCAATGATACGCGACGACTTGCATTATATGCTTCTGATTCCTGGCATCCAACTATAACAGGTTCATATTTATATGCATGTGTCATGTATGCAGCGATCTTTCGTGAATCAATTGAAAACGCTACTTTTTACGCCAACATTTCAGAAAGCGATGCGCGGTATTTCCAACAACTTGCCACAAGCACTGTATTGGATAATATTGAATTGTGGAATCTCTATTAAGGCAGTAACGGTCGACATTAGAAATATTATTGTTATTTTATCTTTCACCTTATCTATTTTCTGATATAATTATTTGAAAACATACGGAGGAATTATGAATTTTATACGCAGTTTTGCGAGTGACAATAACGCAGGCGTTCATCCTGCTATCATGCAAGCGCTTAGCTTGGCTAATCATGATCACACGGTCGGATATGGCGATGATCCGTTGACCGAAGAAGCTACCGCATTATTAAAAGATACTTTCGGTGATTCGACGGAATCATTTTTAGTTTTCAACGGAACCGCTGCGAACGTATTATCATTGATCTCAGTAATGCGTCCGTATCATGCGGTTATCTGCAGCGATCTGGCTCATATTAATGTCGATGAATGCGGAGCTCCGGAACATATCACCGGCAATAAGATCATCACGATACCGCATCAGAACGGAAAGATCACTCCCGACATGATCCTTCCGTTATTACATGTTCACGGCGTGGAACATCATGCGCAGCCTAAAGTGATCTCGATTTCGCAAACGACTGAAGTCGGCACAGTTTACACTCCGGATGAGATCAAAAATCTGGCAGATTTTGCTCATACGCATACAATGCTCCTTCATATTGACGGCGCGCGTTTTGGCAATGCTGCCGCAGCGCTTGGAGTGCCGTTGAGAACGATCTTTACGGATACCGGCGCTGACATACTCTCTTTCGGCGGCACCAAAAACGGCTTAATGTTTGGCGAAGCGGTGGTTTTCCGCGATAAGATTTTAGCAGAGGGTTTCAAATACACGCGCAAACAAAACATGCAGTTGATGTCAAAGATGCGGTTCATATCTGCTCAATTTGTAGCGTATTTAAAAAACGAATTGTGGCTTACCAATGCACGTCATGCAAATTCCATGGCAAAGGTACTAGAATCAAAATTGAGAAAGATCCCTGCAGTAACGATTACACAACCGGTAGAAGCCAACGGCATTTTCGCAATCATTCCCCCGAAAATCGTTGAACAATTACGAAAAAACTATTTCTTTTATACATGGGATGAGCAACGTTCCGAAGTGCGATTCATGGCCTCATTCGATACGACAGAATCTGATATTGACGGTTTTATACAAACATTAGCGTCTCTAGTACAATAAAGGAGGATGTATGCAGAAACGTATTTTATGGGGAAGTATCATTATCACTATTTTATTGATCTTAACCGCTTGCGCACCCGGAGACGGGAATCACTCAGCTAACCATCCGGCGGGCTTTTTTTGGGGCATATGGCATGGCTGGATAGCCCCTATATCGCTGATCGTAAGTATCTTCAACAGTAATATTCGCATCTATGAGATACACAATACCGGTTGGTGGTATGATCTCGGTTTTTATATTGCTATTATTGGCGGGTTTTTCCAGATCAGCTTTCTAAGAAAAAAAAGACGGTAATCATGATATCACAATTAAAGCAAATTATATGTATTTCGCATGTACATTTAGCTTGATTTTCATACGGTAACTTGTATACTTGAATCACGTTTTTATTAAAGGAGGGATTATGAAAAAGTTATTTGTACTCGCAATTGCAGCCGTTATGGCTGTTGCGGCAGTATCGGCAGGTTCTTCAAACATGGCTTTCTCACGTGCATCCGTTAAGGCAGGTTATAATTTTGATGCTAAAGCATTCCAAGTTGGGGGCGACCTCAATTTAGGAACACTCGGCTATAATCTGTATGTTGTTCCACAACTGGAGATCATATTTGCAGAAGGCGTTACCCCGGTTGCATTAGATGCATCGCTGCAATATTATCTTCCTACCCATGGCACTATTAGACCGTATATCGGCGGAGGCCCCGGCATTATGTTCGGCGGTGGTTCAACCGATTTCAAACTGCATGTTATCGGCGGGCTTGATTTCAATATCATCAATAGCCGTATGACCTTTTTCACTGAATGCAAAGTTCGTTTTATCGAAGGTTCTGATTTCGGTATCATGGCCGGTCTTTCATTCAAATTATAATTTCTTGAAAATTGTTTACTTAAGGCGGGTTATCCCGCCTTTTTTATTTCTTCTTGCATTATCATAAAAGTTAATCTACACTTCAACTGTTATCTTGTATTAAGCGGTTAATTAACTGACTGCAACACAAGATTATTACCGATATCTTGAGATTTGCGTGTCGTAAATGGTGAAAGCTGTAGTCACATTAAAAATCTTGAAAGGAGTTGTTATGAAACTTTTCATGGTCATTTTTGTTTTAACCTTTTCTGTGTTTTTTTTAGCATTCTCTGCTGATCTTTATGTTTCAAAAGAACGGGGAGATAATCAAAACCCTGGAACAAAACCAGCCCCATTTAAAAACCTCGAAGCAGCATTAAAAATTGCCCAAGCCGGAGATCGGATTTTTGTTGCACAAGGTAATTACACCGGTCTACGTGACAAAGGTTACCTTGAAGCTTCGCAACCGGTAGAATTACTAGGCGGATATTCATCAGATTTTTCCATTCGTGATATTGTTAAATATCAAACTACAGTTATTCCAACTCGTGAATCAGGCGAAAGCGGACGTAAACCGTTACTGAGCATATTAAATGTACCTACGGGGACAAGCTTTATCATTGATGGCTTTATTTTCGACCGAGGCGAGCAGAATGCATATTCACCCAAAGAATCTGTTATAGAAGGGCTTACCGGTCGTATATTAAGTGCCACCGAAAAACCTCTGACCGGGCCAAGCACCGTTGAAGAACCGCTGATCTGCTTTACTAATAAAGTGAATGCAAAGATCGAAGGAGATTTAATAATTCGCAATTGTATTTTTCTAAATGGGCACTTTGCAATTCAAGGCGGATTCAAAAAAGGCACCATCAAAATACTTAACAATATTTTTATTGCGAATAAAATGGCGGCAATTGAAATATTCGGAATTGGCGGTAAAAAAGGCCCTAAAGGGCCTATTGAAAAGGATGGACATGTTGAAATTGCCAATAATACTATACTGTTTACATGGAGCAGATTGAAAGACTTCGGCGACATGGGCTATGGAATAAGGGTGATGACAATGGCCTCATATGATATTCATGACAATTTGGTCGGCTGTAATATATTTACCGGTATTGACCATACACGCGGCAACTTAAATGAATGGTTGAAAATCGACAATAACGTGATCTTCATGAATAAACAAGCCCCATTACTTTATGTTGAACCGGGCAAATCTGCAGCCGGTAAAATGGAACGTGTTAAAATTGGTGATATGAATGCTGACCTGGGATTCTTAAGCTGTAAAGGAAATGTTGATACGATCACCAAAAAATTACCGTTGAATCAGAATTATTTCGAAAATTTCCTTAATGCCAGTTATAGCGAAACGGCCGACTTTGAACCAAATTCACCGGCTAACATTTTACGTGAAACGATGGGTTTGCCCAAACAAGGCAAACTGACCACAAAAGTTTCAATGTTTGCTAATCGATATCCTCTTGTTGATGCGATCGGACTTTTCGGTGCGGTACCGGTTGTCGGAGCACAATTACCAAAATAGAACATCATTTATTGGTTGTGCCAATGATCTATACCGATACAGACTCCGGGATTTGAATTAAAAACAGTTTCGTTAAGTGACACCCCTCCTCTTTTATGGAGGGGTGTCACTTACATTGGGTGTGTTGTTCCCATGATTTTCGTACTACTTAATGGATACCTCTCATTCAAAACAGTACCTAATTTAATATAAGCCATCTCTATAGAGAATGTTCTATCAATAAAATACGTGTAGAGAAATGTATTATTTGGGATTTTTATTAGAAGACTCAACAGGGATCTTAATGATAACATCACCCGGTTTTTTCAATCCGAGCTTCATATAAATAAGACGTTCTCGAATATCACTTGATTCTTCCATTTCTTTGAGAACGGTTTTCAGTCGATTATTTTCAATGTAAAGAGTTTTTTTCTCATGAATAAGATCGTCACGATATCGTTTCATTTTCCAAGCAAGGGATACATGCACTGCACTCTTAATAACCCATACTGCCATAATGGCAGTAAGGGCTATAAGAATGATCAACGCTTTTTTGCGTTTCATTATGCTTTTTTGGTTTTCTTGTCTTCAACTTTTTCTTCAGGCAATACAAAACCATTAAATTCGATGATTGCCATTTGAGTAGCATCACCACGGCGAAGACTGCTTTTGTAAATAGTTGTGTAACCGCCATTGACCGCAGTAAAACGCGGTGCAACATCAGCAAACAATTTTTTTACTGCATCTTTACCATACACTTGAGCAGCCACCAGGCGGCGTGCTTGCAGATTATCTTTTTTGCCGAGCGTAATCAATTTCTCAACATATGACCGCAGTTGTTTTGCTTTGATCTCTGTCGTCTCAATGCGACCATGCATGATCAATGCGGTAGCAAGACTGCGCAGCAATGCTGTGCGGGCAGCTGTGTTTCTGCCGAGTCTTACTGATTTCACTTTATGACGCATAGTTCACACTCCTTCACGTTGCTTAATCAAGTTCATTCATATCCGTACCGAAATGTAGACCCATATCGATAAGGACCTTTTTAATTTCATCAAGAGATTTCTTACCGAAATTCCGGTATTTCAACATCTCGCTTTCCTGTTTCTGAACAAGTTCGCCGATTGTCTGTATACCGGCATTTTTCAGGCAATTAGCCGCGCGAACAGATAACTCAAGCTCGTCGACGCTCATTTTGATCTTACGTACAAGGTCATCTTTTTTACGACCGTTACTACCGGTAAAGCTGCTGCCTTCAGACGCCTCATCATCAACATTATCAAAAGTGTTCAGATAACCTTTGATGATCTTCACGGCTCTGTTGAGGGCTGCATCCGGACGGATACTTCCGTCTGACCAGATCTCCATGGTTAATTTGTCATAATCGACACTTTTCCCGACAAGTGCGTTATCGATATCATATTTAACTTTTACAACCGGCGAGTAGATCGTATCAACAGTGATATACCCGTTAACAGGTTTATCATCGGTCAAATGTTCTTCGGCAGAACAAAAACCGATACCAAAATCGAAGTATAGCTCCATATTGAGTTTTCCGCCGTCGCTTAATTCGCAAATGTATTGGTCTTCATTCATGATCTCGATTTCAGGGTCAATGCCCTGAAAATCTTTCGCATATATTTGGCAAGGGCCTTTGGCAGAGAAGGTAAGTTTCTTCTCGCCTTTACCTGTGTATTTAACTCTCATTTTCTTAAGGTTCATTATTATGTCAAGCACATCTTCTTTGACATTTTCCATGGAAGAGAATTCGTGATCGACGCCGTCGATACGTACTCCAACCAATCCTGTGCCTTCGATGTACGACAATAGAACCCGGCGGATAGCGTTACCAAGCGTGATGCCGAAACCTTTTTCAAAAGGCTCGATAACAAACTTACCATAACGATCCGTTTTGGTCTCGATATCCCATTCAAGTTTTTTCGGGCGTTCGAGATTATACATCCATTCCATTTTTTATTGCCTCCGTTATTAGCGTGAGTAAAACTCAACAATAAGGTTTTCTTTAATATCCTGAGGCATATCTTCGCGGGATGGTAAACGTTTTACAGTTCCTTTGAATTTATCCGGTTCGATCTCAAGCCAATCCTGTGTACCTTTTTGTTTTGCAAATTCCATAGAAACTTTAAAGAAATCGTTTGCTCTGCTGTTTTCCTTGATCTCGATAACATCACCTTGCTTAACGATATACGAAGGGATATTGACCAACCGGCCGTTAACGGTAAAATGACCGTGATTGACCAATTGACGTGCTGCCGGACGTGACGGAGAGAAGTTCAGGCGAAACACTATATTATCCAAACGGCATTCGAGAAGACGAAGCAGGTTTTCACCGGTTATGCCTTTCATGTCGCTAGCGATCTCATAATATTTACTGAACTGACGTTCCATAAGTCCGTAGATACGTTTTACTTTCTGCTTTTCACGGAGATGAATTCCATATACCGTGGTTTTTTTACGGAAATTGTCTTTCCCGTGCTGTCCTGAGGGATACGGACGTTTGTCAAACGAACACTTGTCCGAATAACAACGGTCACCCTTAAGGAACATTTTTGCGCCTTCGCGTCTGCATATTTTACATACGGAAGCTGTATAACGAGCCATTCTATTCCTCCTTGATCATGATCGGGGCTTAAAGCCCTTTTCTTTTCTTTGCTTTGCAGCCGTTATACGGAACCGCTGTCTCATCCTTAATCCCGATAACTTTTATGTCGGAATTCTGGAATGTCTTTATTGCTGATTCTCTTCCCGGGCCCGGGCCTGCATAAACAACACTGACGGTTTTTACTCCCATATCACGGAGCGCTTTCATACAATTCTCTGCAGCAAGTTGTGCAGCAAAAGGCGTGGATTTTTTCGAACCAGTATAACCGACGGTTCCGCCACTTGCGCCGATAATAACAGCACCGGTCTCATCAGTTACGGTGATAATGGTATTGTTAAAAGTCGATTTTATGTGAACGACAGCTGCACTCACACGCTTTTTAATTTTTTTAACGGTTTTTTTCTCAGCCAAAACAGCACCTCCTCATACTATTTTTTCTTGTTCGCGATCGTTTTTGCAGGACCTTTACGTGTCCGTGCATTCGTATGCGTACGCTGTCCGCGAACAGGTAATCCTGCTCTGTGACGCAGACCGCGGTAACATTGGATCTCGATCAAACGTTTGATGTTCATCGATATTTCCGTACGTAATGAACCTTCAACTTTGTGATTCTTCTCGATCTCCGTACGAAGTAATGTTATATCTTCTTCCGTCAGATCTTTAACGCGCGTTCCGGGATTGACGCCTGTCACTTCAAGAATCTTCGTCGCTGTTGAGCGACCGATCCCGAAGATGTACGTCAAGCCGATTTCGATGCGTTTGTTTTTTGGTAAATCAACACCAGCTATACGAGCCACTCCGGTACCTCCTTTCAGCCTTGTTTTTGTTTATGCTTAGGATTTTCGCAAATCACAAGCACCTGTCCGTGCCGTTTTATTATTTTGCATTTTTCGCAAATTTTTCTCACCGATGCACGTACTTTCATGATATCCTCCTTCTTTTGCGGACTGCATTGTATAATACACCCGCAGGATTGTCAACGATTTCTTTATTTATATCGATAAACGATGCGTCCTTTTTTGGGATCATAGGGTGTGATCTCTACGCGGACTTTATCACCCGGTAAAATACGAATATTATACATACGCATTTTTCCCGATACATGACAAATTATCTCTATAGAGTTTTCAAGTTTTACGCGAAACATTGCATTAGGAAGCTGTTCCGCCACTACACCATCAATAGTAAATACCTGTTCGCTGTTTTTTGCCATATTCCCCCTCTTAAGAAAACGCAGTCAAAATCATCGGCCCGTTTTTCGATATATAAACCGTATCCTCAAAATGTGCGGCATAACCGCCATCCATAGTAACGGCTGTCCATTCGTCTTCCAAAATTTTCACTCGCCATGAGCCGGTCACAACCATTGGTTCAATGGCTAGATACATACCTTCTTGTATAACAGGCCCCATTCCCGATCTCCCGAAATTAGGCACCTCGGGAAACGCATGTAATTCACGGCCGATCCCATGCCCGACAAAATCACGAATAACATTATACCCGTGTTTTTCAACATGGCTTTGAACCGCATGGCCGATATCACCGATGTGATTTCCTACAATAGCTTTCTCGATCGCTTTCTGAAGAGACTCACGGGTCACATCGACAAGGCGCTGATGCTCCTGTTTTACAGTACCGACACAATACGTGCGTGCAGCATCACCATAACAACCGTCTACTTTTGCGCCAACGTCAATACTTACAATATCTCCGTCGGTTATGATATGTTTTTCGGATGGAATCCCATGTATGATCTCCGTATTCACGGAAATACACAATGTTGCCGGAAAACCATATAATCCTTTAAATGCAGGAATAGCGCCATGGTCACGAATAAAGGCTTCAGCCCATGCATCAAGATGAGCAGTACTGATCCCAGCACGAACTTCATTGCCTATGGCAGCAAGCAGTTTTCCAACTACCCCATTTGCTTTTTTCATCGATTCAAAAGAAACACCCTTCATTGACCAACCTCATTGAGCAATGTATCACGAATTTCATCGATAGATCTGCTCGCATCAAGCACGGTCAACATAGTCTTTTCTTTATAATAATTGATGAGCGGCATTGTTTTTTCACGATAAACGGTCATACGATTACGAATGGCATCAGGTTCATCATCGGCACGCCGGATCAATTGGTTTGAACATCGATCACAGATCATCGCTTTTACCGGAATGTTATATCGTTCATGAAAAAAAGCACCGCATGAACTGCAATATAACCTTCCACCCATACGATCAACGACCTGCTCTTCCGGAACATCGAAATAAAATACTTTTTCAACCGATATACCGGCTTTGATCATATTTTCAGCCTGAGGAATATTACGAGGAAAACCATCCAGAATAAAACCTCTGCTACATTCCGGTTGACCGATCTTTTTTTCCAGTATTTTCATTACCAGATCATCGGGTACCAATGCACCACTTTCAACAAAGCGCCGGGCATCAATGCCCAGCGCTGAGTTGTCTGCAATTTCCTGACGAAGTAGTTCGCCAGTGGATATATGGGCTATCCGCAAAGTAATACTCAAAAATTCTGCCTGTGTTCCTTTACCGGATCCGGGAGGTCCCAGAAAAACCATCTTCATAATCAATATCTCCTCGGCTTACCCAAGCGTCCTTTCTTCGTGAAACCATCATAATGACTCATCAAAAGATGAGATTCGATCTGTTTCATGAAATCCAATCCGACACCTACGGCGATCAAGAGTGATGTGCCGCCGAAATACATATAACTTGATGTTGACTGGAACATGCCTTTCGACATTAATATCGGAAGCACTGCGATAAAGCCCAGGAAAATCGATCCAGGTAACGCGATACGGTTCAAAATATAATTGACATGGAAAGCCGTTGCCTCACCCGGACGTACACCCGGAATAAAACCGCCGCTTTTCTTCAGATTGTCAGCAACATCTCTGGGGTTCAGCGTGATCGCCGTGTAGAAATAAGTAAAGAATACGATCAATGCAAGATACATGAATATATATGTTGCAGAACCGTAACTGAACATAGTTCCAAGCGCTTTCAAAAACACCGACTTATTGGTCGGATCTAAGAATTGCTGCATTTGTTGCGGGAACATCAAGATCGATGAAGCGAAAATGACCGGAATAACACCTGCTTGGTTTATTTTCAACGGCAGATAGGTGGTTTGTCCGATGGTCATTTTGCGACCGACAACGCGTTTCGGATATTGCACCGGTATCTTACGTTGTCCTTCTTGGATAAGTACAACAAAGTATACGATCGCAACCATAACCGCAAGCATCATCAGCACGGGAATAAAGGTCATCTCGCCGCGTTTCAAGCTTCCTGCGAATTGCACAAGTGCATTCGGGATACGAGCAACGATACCGGCAAAGATGATCAATGATATACCGTTTCCGAGACCTTTTTTGGTGATACGCTCACCAAGCCACATAACAAACATTGTGCCGGCGGTCATACATACCATTGTTGTGAATGTAAACAAAGGACCT
Organism: uncultured bacterium; assembly: GCA_964539615.1. GTDB lineage: Bacteria > Macinerneyibacteriota > Macinerneyibacteria > Macinerneyibacteriales > CAYRFE01 > CAYRFE01. Next base: position 9,745 of record CAZIJP010000007.1, on the reverse strand, counting down.
GGATTCGGAACAAATCCATAATTATCCAACAAGCGAGCAAAACCGACAGCTTGGAACATCGTTATGAAAACGGTCAGATAACGTGTATATTGGTTCAGTTTTTTACGGCCGAGGTCACCTTCTTTTGCAAGTTTCTGCAATGAAGGTACAACAGCAGTCATAAGCTGAAGAATAATGGACGCACTGATATACGGCATAACACCGAGAGCAAGTATGGTCGCACGCGACAAAGCGCCGCCTGCGAACACGTCAAGCAATCCGAGAAAGCCGTTTGCATTATTAGCTTGTTCAAAGAACTGCTGCAATTTTGCAGCGTCGATACCCGGCGTCGGAACGTGTGCAGCCAAACGATAGACGAACATAAAAAACAAAGTATAGAGAAGCTTTGTACGCAATTCTACAATGCTGAAAATGTTTTTTATTGTCGTGATCATTCTATCACCTGGGCTTTGCCACCCGCTTTCTCGATCTTCTCAGCAGCCGCTTTGGAAAATTTATGAGCTTCAACAGTAACGGCCTTTGATAATTCGCCGTTGCTCAATACTTTAACCAGGGTAGCATTGATACGGATCAGCCCGGCTTTTTTTAGTTCTTCAATAGTAATGATCGGTGCTTTGATATCGCCAAGGTCGCCGACATTAACAACTTCATATTCGATACGGAACATGTTTTTAAAACCGCGTTTCGGTAAACGGCGGTATAAAGGCATCTGTCCGCCTTCAAATCCGGAACGTTTCGCATAACCGCTTCTGGCTTTTTGACCGTTGCTACCTTTTCCGGCAGTACAGCCGTTGCCTGAGCCGTTTCCGCGGCCGACACGGTTGCGTTTGTGTTTTGCACCTTCATCAGGGCGCAGGTCATGCAGTTTCGTTGCCATGATAGTCCTCCCTTATTTCTCGGTAACTTCGAGTAGATATGATATTTTATTGATCATACCTCTAATTACGGGTGTGTCATCGTGTTCTACAATGCTGTTTGTCTTATGAAGACCCAATGATTTCACAACCCGTCTGTGCGTATCAGGTGTACCGATAACGCTTTTGACGAGTTTTATATGCAGTGTTTTCGTTTTCTTTGCCATAACAACCTCCCGGGATTAACCCAGAATTTCTTCGACTTTCTTACCGCGGCGAGCTGCAATGGTAGTCGGTGAAGCGATCTTCATCAACCCATCGATCGTAGCTCTGATCAAATTATGCGGATTTGAAGAGCCGATGCTTTTTGCATAAACATCTTTAAATCCTGCGAGTTCAAGTACGGCACGAGCAGCACCGCCGGCGATAACGCCGGTACCGGGAACAGCCGGTTTCAACAGCACTTTAGCAGCGCCGTGACCGCCCATGATCTGATGCCACAACGTACGATCTTCTTTCAGTTCGACACGAATAAGGTTCTTACGTGCACGCTGCAAACCTTTACGGATCGCATCGGGCACCTCTTTTGCCTTACCGAGTCCGATACCGACAACGCCTTTTTTGTTACCGACGGCAACAAGAGCGCTGAAGCTGAACCGACGTCCGCCTTTTACGACTTTCGCTGTTCTGCCGATACGCACGACCATATCTTCAAACTCATCCATTTTAAGCAATTTAACTTCATCTGGTTTTAAATAAATTTTATCCACGTCCGGACCTCCTTCATTAGAATTGCAATCCGCCTTCGCGGGCCCCATCGGCAAGCGCTTTTATGCGGCCGTGGAACAGGAATCCGCCGCGGTCGAACACGACAGCCGTAATCCCTTTAGATTTTGCCATTTCAGCTACTGCCATGCCCACTGCTTTTGCTGCGTCTTTATTAGACGTAACGGTCATCTTTTCTTTCACCGCCGGTGTAAGGGTAGATGCCGCAAGCAACGTTTTGCCGTTTACATCATCAATGATCTGAACATAGATGTGTAAATTGCTTCTAAAAACAGCAAGACGCGGACGCTCAGGCGTGCCGACAATTTTTTTCCGGACACGTTTATGGCGTACAAAACGCGCTACGGTTTTTTCGCTTGTTCTTTTATGCAGATTTTTCATACCATTCTCCTCGCTTAAGCCTTCTTGCCGACTTTCTTACGAATAACTTCATCGGAATATTTTATACCACGGCCGGCTTTGGTTTTATTGGATATATACGGTATCGGCTTACGCATCTGACGGATGTGCGCTGCCTCGTGCCCGACCAATTCTTTGTCAATGCCGGATACAATAACGGTCGTATTTCCTTCGATCGTCACTTTGATGCCTTCGGGTGGATTGTATTCGATCGGATGTGAATATCCGAGATCAAATACAACGGTCGTGCCTTTAAGATTCGCACGGCAGCCGACGCCTTCGATTATGAGCGACCGTTGAAAAGCTTTTACAACACCGGTGATCATATTGTTGAGCAGTGCATTGGTGGTGCCGTGAAGCATTTTCATACGTTTCAAATCATTAGGACGAGATACGGTAACTGTATTGTTTTCAATTGTTATTTTCATTGCAGGATCAAATTGTTTAACCATGGTGCCTAAAGGTCCTTTTACCGTTGCGGTATTATCGGCGGCAACAGTAACGGTAACCCCGGCCGGGATAGCAAGTATTCTTTTTCCTATTCTTGACATCTGAATCACCTCATTACCAGATGTAGCAGACGATTTCGCCGCCGATACCGTATTTACGGGACTGCTTATCGGTCATCACGCCCTTAGACGTTGACACTACGGCAAGGCCGAGACCATCGTTCACTCTGGGAATTTGATCTTTCTGAGCATAAATGCGGAGCCCCGGCCGACTGATGCGGCGAAGTCCGGTTATAACGCTCTGTTTTTTCATTCCGCCGAAATATTTCAGTTTGATAGAGAACATTTCACAACTACGTTCTTCGTCTTTGTTCTGTTCAAAATCGTCAATGAAGCCTTCCTCTTTCATGATACGCAAAATCTCGCGTTTCATATTAGAAGCCGGCACGTTCACCATTTCATGTTTGGCTTTCAATGCATTGCGCACGCGCGTCAGCATATCAGCTATAGGATCTGTCATTACCATAGAGCATCCTCCTTACCAGCTTGCTTTCGTAACGCCGGGCAGTTTTCCGTCAAGCGCATACTCACGCAGGCACACTCTGCATAAACCGAATTTGCGGTTAAATCCGCGGGGACGTCCGCAAACTTTGCAGCGGTTGTACGCACGAACTTTAAATTTCGGTTGTCTTTGCTGTTTATTAATCATTGATTTCTTTGCCATTACATCCTCCTACCGGCCGTTATTTCTGGAACGGCATTCCGAGCTCTTTGAGCAACTCGCGAGCTTCATTGTCAGTCGGTGCAGACGTTACAAACGTAATGTTCATACCGCGAACCGCATCGATCTTATCATATTCGATTTCCGGAAAAATGATCTGCTCGGTCACGCCCAGCGTATAGTTGCCGCGTCCGTCAAAAGCGTTTTTGGAAACGCCACGGAAATCGCGAATACGCGGAAGAGCGACATTGAACAGTCTGTTGAGAAATTCCCACATCATCACACCGCGAAGTGTAACGGTGATACCGACAGGCATGCCTTCTCTCAACTTAAAGTTGGATATGCTCGTTTTAGCTTTACGAATGATCGGCTGTTGGCCGGTTATCGTGCGTAATTCCTCAAGAGCGATATCAATGATCTTAGCATTACGTGACGCTTCTCCCAGACCCATGTTCACCACGATCTTTTTCAATTTAGGGATCTGCATGACATTTTTATACTGAAAATGATTT
>CAZIJP010000007.1:0-6014 GCA_964539615.1 uncultured bacterium | reverse complement strand
CTACCAGTTCACGGTATTTGATCTGCATTTCCGGTAATTTTTTAGCTTCTGCAGGTTTTGTCTTTTTCTCAGCCTTAACGGGCTTTTCGGTCTTCTCAACCTTTTCCGTTTTCTCAGCCTTCTCAACCTTTTCAGTTTTTTCGACTTTTTCGGTTTTTTCCGCTTTAGCAGGTTTAGCCGTTTTCTCAACCTTTTTTGCAGGTTTCTCAGTCTTCTCTACTGCTTCGTTGTTTTCAATGTTTTCGTTTTTCTTTGCCATTTTTTGTCACCTGCCTTAGAGTGTCTCGCCGCATTTTACGCAGACGCGTTTCTTGTCTTCACCCTGAATAACGGTCCTGAAACGCACACCGGCATCACATTTCGGGCAATATAAAGCAAGATTGGACATATTGATCGTGCCTTCTCTTTTTACAATACCGCCTTTAGGATTTGTCGGGTTCGGACGGGTGCTTTTGTGAATAAAATTCACACCTTCAACGATAGCGCGGTTTCTTTCAGCCATAATGGAAATAACTTTACCCTTATGTCCCTTATACTTACCGGTCAAAACTACGACCGTATCGTTCTTCTTAATACGTAACGACATACTAGCCTCCTCTTACCATACTTCAGGAGCAAGCGATACGATCTTCATGAAATTCTTTTCACGAAGTTCGCGAGCTACCGGCCCGAAGATACGCGTACCGCGCGGTTCCAGCTTAGCATCAAGCAAAACACACGCATTGTCATCAAATGCGATGTAAGAACCGTCGGGGCGTTTGAATCTTTTTCTAGTGCGGACGATGACCGCTTTGGTCACTTCGCCTTTTTTGGCATTGCTGTTCGGTATGGCATCCTTGATGGTCACAACCACGATATCACCGATACCGGCATACCGCCGTTTTGTGCCGCCTAATACTCGGATGATCAAAACTTCTTTTGCACCCGTATTGTCGGCAACATTCATCCTGCTCTCTTGTTGAATCATACCTGCCTCCCTTAAGCCTTCTTAACAAGAATTTCCGCAACACGCCAGCATTTTCTCTTTGATAGCGGGCGGGTTTCGACAAGTAACACTTTATCGCCGATTGCGCAGCCTTCCTGTTCGTCATGTGCCATATATTTTTTGCTGCGGCGTACGATCTTGCCAGTCAAGGCGTCCTTTACGAGCCGTTCAACTTTAACGACTACTGTTTTGTCCATTTTATCGCTGATAACGATTCCGATACGCTGTTTTCTATTGTCTTTCACGGCCTTTCCTCCTTTATCTGTCTTTCCCGGATAACGGTGAGGACTTTGGCGATATTGCGGCGTGCTTTCTGAATCAGCGACACGTCGTCAAGTTGGTTGGTCACCTTTCTGAAATTCAGTTTAAACAGTTCTTCTTTGAGTTCCATAAGTTTCTGCTGTAATTCTTTTTCGTTGAATTCACGCAGTTCATTTCCTGACAGTTTCATACGCGATCACCTCAGCCTTCATGCCGTTTCACGAATTTTGCTTTAACCGGAAGCTTGTACATCGCAAGGTGAAATGCCTCGCGAGCAAGATCTTCGGGTACGCCCTCAAGCTCGAACAGTATTCTGCCCGGTTTGATGACACAAACCCAATACTCCGGGTTACCTTTACCCTTACCCATACGCGTTTCTGCCGGTTTTTTCGTGATCGGTTTGTCCGGGAACACGCGGATCCACATTTTGCCGCGGCGTTTCAACGTACGGTTGATCGCTACGCGAGCTGCCTCGATCTGGCGTGATGCAAGCCATCCGCATTCGAGAGCTTTCAGACCGAATTCACCGAATTCTACGGATGAACCACGGTAAGCAGCGCCTTTCATGCGGCCTTTCATCAGTTTTCTATATTTAACTCTTTTCGGCATTAACATAGTTTGCTGCCTCCTTAATCCTGAGATTCACCCTTGCAGAGCCATACCTTAACGCCGATAACGCCGTAGGTGGTGTGAGCTTCTGCAATAGCGAAGTCGATATTCATTTTCAATGTATGCAGAGGAACACGTCCCTGAGCATACCATTCGGTGCGGGCAATTTCTGCACCGGCAAGACGCCCGGAACAGCAAACTCTGATACCTTCAGCGCCGTAACGGAGCGCATTCTGCATCGACTTTTTCATTGCACGACGGAATGATACACGGCGCTCAAGCGATTGAGCGATATTTTCTGCAACAAGTTTTGCCTCAAGTTCCGGTATTTTGACCTCTTTGATGTCGATGGTCACTTCTTTGCCGGTCTTGACTTTCAGATAATCTCTGAGTTTGTTGATCTCTTCACCTTTTCTGCCGATAACGATACCCGGGCGTGCAACATGAATGGTCAAATTCATCTTGTCTTTTCCCGGACGAGTGATGATGATGCGAGCAACACCAGCATCAGTCTTGGTGTCACCGGTACCGCGAAGCTTTTTCATAAGTTCTTCACGGATCTTAATATCTTCAACGACGAAATCAGCATATTCTTTATCAGCATACCACTGGGAATCCCAGGTATGATTGATGCCTATACGAAGTCCTATCGGATGTGTCTTCTGCCCCATGCTCCCCTCCTCGATTACTCGGTTTGTGCCTTTACAGCAACCGTTATATTGATATGGCTCATGCGTTTGCGGATAAGAAATCCTCTGCCGCGCGTACCTGCACGCATGCGCTTCAGCATGGGGCCGCCATCGATGGAGATATGTTTTACCATAAGATCATCAACGGAGGTCTCGCCATTTGAACGGTCAGCAGCATTAGCAATGGCCGAATTCAAAGCACGCAGAATATACCGTGCGGGTTTATTCGGTGTGAACTTCAAAATCGACTGTGCATCGCGACATTCTTTGCCACGTACCAAATTAGCTACGATGCTCGCTTTACGGGGGGACATGCGGACATATTTTGCTGTTACAGTATATTCCATGATGCCCTCCTCTTACCTAACTTTAGACGCTTTTTCGTCTTTTTTTGAACCGGAATGCCCTCTGAACGTACGGGTAGGTGAAAACTCGCCGAGTTTATGCCCAACCATATTCTCAGTAACATAGACCGGTATGAATTTCTTTCCGTTATACACATTGATCGTATGGCCGATAAAATCCGGCGTAATGGTAGAACGGCGCGACCAAGTTTTGATGACCTTTTTTTCTTTGGTCAAATCTATCGCTTGAACTTTCTTCATCAAGTGGTCGTCAATGAACGGCCCTTTTTTAAGCGAACGTGCCATACTTCATCCTCCTATTTTTTCCGTCGAGCTATAATATACTTGCTTGTGAATTTCTTCTTATTGCGAGTCTTATAGCCTTTTGTCGGTACGCCCCACGGTGTAACAGGATGCGGGTTGCCCTGCGGACACTTACCCTCACCGCCGCCGTGCGGATGGTCAACCGGGTTCATGACAACACCGCGAACTTTCGGGCGTTTTCCGAGCCAGCGGTTACGGCCTGCTTTACCGATCTTGATATTCTCATGTTCGGGGTTGCCGACCTGACCGATAACTGCCATGCACAACTGATTGATCAGGCGGATTTCTCCTGAAGGCATTTTCAATGTTGCAAACTTGCCTTCCTTTGCCATCAACTGTGCCATAGTTCCGGCTGAACGCACGAGCTGCGCGCCTTTGCCGGGTTTCATTTCAATATTATGAATGAAGGTACCAACGGGGATATTTTGAATCGGTAACGCGTTGCCGATCTTGATATCCGCTTCGGGACCGCTCATGATCGAGTCGCCGACCTTCATGCTGACCGGTGCAATGATATAGCGTTTTTCGCCGTCTTTATAGAAGATGAGCGCTATACGTGCAGAACGGTTCGGATCATATTCGATTGCTTTAACAACACCGGGGATACCTATTTTGTTGCGTTTAAAATCTATTAAACGATACAAACGATGATGTCCCGTTCCACGGCGGCGTACCGTTATACGGCCGTGATTATTGCGGCCGGCTTTACGTACGAGGCTTTCAACCAGATTTTTTTCCGGTTTCGATTTAGTGATCTCGGAAAAATCATATCCGGTCATCCCGCGTCTGCCGGGAGTAGTGGGATTATAAATTCTTATACCCATGATTCATTCTCCTTTCCGCCGATTATTCCAAGTCGATCTTTTGGCCCTGAGCAAGTCTCACGATGGCCTTTTTCCAGTTCGGGCGGCGTCCGAGTTCAACGCGGACACGTTTCATTTTACCGAGTTTAATCTGAACTGCAACTGACTCAACTTTTACATTGAATATTTTTTCGATTGCATCTTTGATCTCGACTTTATTTGCCTTCGGGTGAACTTTGAACGTATATTTGTTTTCGTTCTCACGTGCAAGAAGACTTTTTTCCGTCAACACGGGCTCGAGTATCACATCATACGGTGTTTTCATCCGAACACCTCCTCAAGTTTCTTTGCTGCGTCGGAAGCGATTATCACTTTGTCAGCCCACATCAGGTCATACACGTTCACATACCCTGAAGACAGGAGATTAACGCGTTGAATGTTGCGGGAGATACGATGAATGTCATCATTGTAATCTTTGATGACAACAACGGTCTTTTCGTTCTCTTTTACAAAATTACCAAGAAATTTTGCCATATTACGGGTTTTTAACTCTGAAAAAGCGATTGTATCAACAAGCACCATGGCGCCTTCGCGTACTTTCAGGCTCAGTGCGCTGCACAAAGCTAGACGACGCATTTTTTGCGGCATCTTTTGGCTGTAGTCACGTGGTTTCGGTCCAAAAACGATACCGCCGCCAACCCATTGCGGAGAACGGGTCGAGCCTTGACGAGCACGTCCGGTACCTTTTTGCTTCCATGGTTTCCTGCCGCCGCCGCGAACTTCGGCACGTGTCTTTGTCGAATGTGTTCCGACGCGACGATTTGCCAATTGTCTTACGACTGCCTGATGGATCAAACTCATGTTCGGTTCAAGACCGAAAACAGAATCCGCAAGATTCATCGGCTGAGCTTCTTTACCGTCCATGGTAAATACTTTTACTTCTGCCATAACTGATCATCCTCTCTTACTTCGCGGCTTTCGACGACGCATAGATATACACCAGCGAGCCGTTGGCTCCCGGTATAGCGCCGTTGACGAAAATAAGATGACGCTCATTATCTTTACGCACAACTTTAAGATTCTGTGCCGTATAGTTGGCGCATCCCATATGGCCGGGCATATGCAAACCTTTGAGAACACGGCTCGGGAATGAGCTTGCGCCTATGGAACCCGGTGCACGATGGTGCATGGAACCATGAGACGCGCGTCCCCCATGGGCATTCCAACGACGCACTACGCCCTGGAAGCCTTTTCCCTTGGTGACACCGCTGATATTAACTTTGTCAGGAAGTATTTCTCCCGTAAGCGCATCGCCAACGGTAAACTTTGACACGTCCATATCGCTGAATTCACGAAGGAATTTGCGTTTTTCGATATTGTTCTTTTTGTAGAAACCTTCTTCCGGCTTTTTGATATTTTTAATATCGCCGAAACCGATCTGAACAGCTTCATAACCGTGTTTTTCTTTTGTACGAATACCGGTTACGATATTACCATTCACATCGATGACGGTAACAGCAAGCATGGCGCCGTCGTCCATGATTATCTGTGTCATTCCTAATTTTTTTCCGAGCAGACCCATCCTGATCCCCCCTTAATTGGTTAATTTTATCTCGACGTCTACCCCTGACGGGAGATCTACTCTCATGAGGGCGTCCATGGTTTTCGGACTGGGTTCGAGAATATCGAGCAGGCGTTTGTATACACGCATTTCAAACTGCTCGCGGCTTTTCTTGTCTACATGCGGAGACCGAAGCACCGTGAATCGGCTGATGCGAACCGGCAGAGGGATGGGGCCGGCTACTATGGCCCCGTTTTTCTCTGCTGTTTCAACAATCTTTTTCACCGATTCATCGAGCAGCTTATGGTCAAACGCCTTCATTTTTATTCTGATTTTTTGTTTTTCCATCGCACTGCACCGCCTTTAATCGTTATTCGATGATTTCAGCAACAACACCGGCGCCTACCGTTCTGCCGCCTTCGCGGATAGCAAAACGAA